>CAZQUK010000204.1:0-6704 GCA_964596435.1 uncultured Oligoflexia bacterium | reverse complement strand
AAATTTTGCTGGAGGTTTTATTACCGGAGCATTATTTAATTCCATTGCCATAACAGAGGAGTCAAATAAAATTCCCGCCGATGTCATTACCTCTGAGCTTTATTCCTACGATCTTTTTGGATCTGCAATTGGAGCCTTACTTACCGGTTCTATTCTGCTCCCCATGCTTGGACATACAACTACAACATTAGGACTTACTGCGATTTTATTATTAATAACCCTTTATGCCACAAAAAACCAAACACCTTCTTGTCAACGATAATTTTTAGTTTTATGTAAATACAAATGGAACATTATAATAATCTTGATACGTTGTCTAAAAATTCCGGAGCCAGTCTTTTTGGTGTTGCTGACATGGAACTACTTAAACAAAAAGCTCCACCCGATAAAGAAACTGCCGATAATATTGCAGCATTTTTAAATAAAATCAGTAAATTTAACCGGGCAATATCTGTTGGAATAAGATTATCTGATTATATTGTTGATTCTATTCAAAATGGCCCGACACAACTTTACAAACACCATTATAAAACAGCGAACTCAATACTTGATCAGGTAACATTTAGAATTTGTAATTATATTCAGGAAAATAATTATGAGGCGTACCCCATACCTGTAACCCAGATTATTGACTGGCAAAACATGCGGGGGAGTTTATCTCATAAAATTATTGGTCATTTTGCAGGACACGGATGGATTGGCAGAAACTCTCTTTTAATACATCCTAAATATGGATCACGGGTAAGATATTCCACTGTTTTTACAAATATGCCGCTTTCACCAGATAATCCTTACAATGGTAGCTGTAACGAATGTCGCAAATGTATTGAAGTTTGTCCTGCAAAAGCCATAAAAGAGAACTTTATGGAATTTAATGTAGATAATTGTTGTAAAATGTTAAACGCATTTTCTAAAAAGAACCTTGGTGTACTTATATGTGGAATTTGTATCAAGGCATGTCACGGAGGCAACTAGAAATTTATGGGTACAGCAGAAATCCGCCCTCCAGTTAAATTAATTGCCGGTTTTATTTTTAAAAACGAAAATATTTTTTTAAAAACAATAATTAAATTAAAAGATAAATTTGGAGAAACTGATTTTGATTCTAAAATAATTAATTTTACTCACACTGATTATTATATTAAAGAATTTGGGACCCCATTATTCAGATGTTTTTGTAGTTTTAAAAAATTAATAGAGGCGGACGAGCTTCCTAAAATTAAGCTTTTTTCAAATAAACTTGAGGATGAAACCTTAATTGCAAGCAGTAGGCAAATCAACGTTGATCCAGGCTATTTAACTGCTGGTAAACTAATATTGGCCTCAACCAAAAACCAACAACACAGAATATATCTTACAAAAGGAATATATGCCGAACCGGAACTGTTTTTTAGAAACAAAACCTTTAATCCCTGGGAATGGACGTATCCCGATTATCAAACTAAAGAATATATTGATGTTTTTAATCAAATTAGAAGCATTTATATTTCACAAATTAAGCTCCTTGGCCTCAGACCCCTTTAAGATTTTTCGCATTTTTATTAAATAATAATTTGATCTGCAAACGGAAACCAGGATTGTTTGCTTGAATTGTTTGCTTGAATTTATTAGTATGATCTTGCCAATTAATAATAAGAGGGTTTGTAAAATGAGCTTATCACAAAATTATTGGGATCAAAATTATACAACTGCCCCATTCAAGACTGGTAAAGCACCAACAAAATTTTTGGAGAGCATGATTCCCAGACTAAAAAAAGGAAAGACATTAGACATTGGCATGGGAGAAGGGGCAAATGCTGTTTACCTGGCACTAAAAGGTTTTACGGTTAAAGGTTTTGATGTCTCATCAGTTGCCGTTGAGCACGCAAATACCCTAGCAAATGAAAGTGGGGTTGAAATAAATGCTACAAAAACTGATCTTGATCTTTTTCTTTTTGGTCTTTTAGAATACGAAACAATAATTATGACATATTTTAGGCCGCCAATTCCAAGGTATTATTCAGAAATTATTCGTGCATTAAAACAAGGCGGCACACTACTTATTGAGTCTTTCTTGGTGGAAGAAAGAAAAGATGTTATTTCAAAAGATGAATCATTTAAGGATTTTTATTACAAAACTAATGAGATCCTACATAATCTTCGAGGAATGAGGATACTATTTTACCAGGAGGGACTTGTTAACAACAAACATACCGTCCAATGCCTTGCCCAAAAACCACTAGATAAAGATGTTGCAAAATACGACCTATTTAACATGCAAACAAGCGGCAAAGAAAAAGCCATTGATTCACAACGTGAACTTGCAGAATCACTATTCAAGAAGAAATCTTAAGCTGTATTACTTAGGAATGAAGCTTCCCACAAATTTAAAAAACCTTATTAAATCCAGGTTAAAGCTAAAACCATACGGCCCGCCGTCCCTGTCGTCTCTTTTCCAACCGGGAAAATAATCGATAGACATACCGAACCCGGATTCGTGGCTAACAATAAAAGGAGAAAGCGAAAAAGCCATACGTAAATCACCAATGTAACCAATACCGGGAACAAAAAGTGATAAATAAGTCGTTCCAAAGTTCAATCCAAACGGTGAAAGCTTAATACCGCCAATTGGTTTTTGAAATGTATCAAGATCCGGTGGCTTTTTCATTCTTGCACCAAAGAAGAAATGGATAGATGGACCCATTAAAAAACTAGGAGTCCCACTTGAATCTTTACCTCGTGTAGAATCCTCTGCAACAACTGCTCCAGAAAAAGAAAGTAGTATCACAAAAGCAAACAACATCTTGATAGCCCGGATCTTAATTTTTTTCATATGTTTCACCTCTCATTATTAGTTTTAAGTATCTTATATTAAAAATATTCTTCAACCTAAAAATTCAAATTGCGCGACGCACCATCCACTTATGCAGCTTTTTTCTAAAAAAAGGAAACTAAGACACAATAACTTTTTATTATTTTTTGGCTATTGGAAATATTACTGATACCGTTGTCCCTTTTTTGGGTTTAGATTTAATTTTAAGCTGCCCATTCATACTTAAAACAAGTGAGTGAGAAATGCTTAAACCCAAACCAGTTCCGACACCCGGGGGTTTTGTTGTAAAAAACGCATCAGTAACCCTATCAAGATATTTCGGTTCTATTCCTAGACCAAAATCGATAATTTGTAATTCAATATATTTTTTTAGTATACTGATTCTAATAATTATTCTTTTATCATCTTCTACAGCGTCTTTGGCATTGGAAAGAAGGTTCATTGTCACCTGTTGAAGCTTACCTTTGTTTCCAAATATTTGTACATCATCATCACAATATTCTCTAATAAGCTCAATACCTTTTTTTTTATACAAAGGCTCAATAAGTGATGTGGCTACTTCAACTTCGTTTTTAACCGAAAATATTTCAGCTTCTTCATTGTCTTTTCTTGCATACAGTCTTAGGCCATTAACAATATTATTAATTCTATCAATGGAGTTTTGTGTTTTTTCAAAACTTATTTTTCTTTTCTTTGAGTCCTTATCTGTATATTCAGACATAAGTTCGAGGTTCCCTTGTATGATTGCAAGAGGATTTTTAATTTCATGTGCTACACCTGCAGCTAACTCACCGACGGAGGCAAGTTTTGATGCTAAAAATAGCTGTTTTTGCATTTCAGTTTCTTCAGAAATATCCTTGGCGATTGAAAGCACATGAAGCTTTTCTTTATATTTAAAAACAACCGAAGAAAACGTACAGGGAATTTTTTTCCCATCTTTTTTTCTTAAATTTATTTTAATATCATTAATTGTCCTGTTTTTTAAAAGCTTTTCACGAAAAAGCTCAATATTACTCATCAAATCAAACAAGGAAATATCGCTAATGCTTTTACCTATAACTTCTTTTCTTTTATATTCGGTTGTTTTTTCAAAACCAATATTTACCTCTACAATATTCTGGGTTTGAGCATCAAGCACAAAAACCGCATCTGGTATAGTTTGAAAGGCCAGGCGCATACGCTCTTGTGCTTCCCAAATCTCATTTGTTTTATCAATGACAAGGTTTTCAAGGTTATTTCTATAGTTCTCAATTTCATTAATTAGACTTAAAAATATAACAACTACAATTCCAAAATATGTGTATTCCGTAATATATAAAAACTCATAAAACCTGAAAGCTACAAAAGTATCATTTATTACACCCGCAAAAAAAATTAAAAGCGCAATTAACATATGAAGAAATTTTTTTTCTTTTTTAATTTGGTATGTTTTTAGCGCCGCAAAAAGCATATAAACAAACATAAGAACCATACCACCAATAATGGAGCCAGAAAACACACTCATCGGATTATCGTAATAAACAACAGGAAACAGATATGGAAGCACGACAGTTATGGGTTCTTTTGTGTTTATTTCAAAAAGCAAATCTATCGGTGAAAATATAATGGCAACTATTGAAGTTAAACAAAAGACTGAAAATGCTGTAAGTACTTTTTTATAAAACAGTATGCCATAGTTAAACATGAGATGTGCAAAAGACACTCCAAGCAAACAAACTGACGCGATTTGCCCTTTTTGGAAACTTAGCGCCTCTTGCATTGAGTGTACATTAAATAAAAATGCACCATGCAAACTATATACGGCAATAGATAAGCAGGTAAAAGAAAAATATAGGTACTCTTTTTTTATTTTGTTTTTATAAAAAAGTGTAAAATAAAAGAGAAACACAAAAAATGACAGACAAGATATTATGAATGGTGGTATAGAAACAAGGTGGAACTCTTTTAGCATTGTATTCCCCAAGACCAATTGCAGTACTTATTCTTCATAAAACTGTATTATACAATTACTGCAAATAAAAATTAAAAATAATTATTGTTCTTACATCACGGCATGATTGCATTCTATATGCTCAACGCGCCACAATGTACTAGTGTATTTTGTCACGGTTTTTCACGGGCGACTAATTATGGATTTAAAATCTCAATAACGATAAATGACTCAGGCTCGAGTTCAACACTAACACCGCTGCTAACTTTATGTACTTTACCTTCACCAACTTTCAACTTTTCTTTAATGATAAAATCTATGGATGCATCATTTCTTTTAATAAAATCTGCAATTTTAGTTTCGCCCTTATTAGCTATAAAATACAATGAACGGTCGCTTAATCTTCTTTCAAGAATTAAAACATTTTTCAAAGCCTTGTGTGTCATAAGTGGTGTTATAATTTCACTTGTTCGGTAAGGGGACATCGCTACAGAAACTGCATTTATCGTTTTTGAAATATCACCATCTTCATTGATGCCATTAATTGCCTGTCTTGATTCCACTCTTGAACCTGACTTTTCTGATCCATGGAATAGTACATTCGAATTTTCATTTGTAAATTCTGTAAGTGCATATACAAGCCTAACTCTTTTTTTATTTTGTCCAAGTGGCGTTCCAAAATCCTGATCCTCAATCATTGGTAAATATTGTTTTAAGGCGTGTTTATTCCTGATTTTGAAATTTAAAAATTCCATTAACCAACTAAAATCGTAGTCGTTTGTTGTTAGCCTTCTGAATTCCTGGGCCTGGGGAACATCAAAAAAGAACATTCTTTCGTTTTCAGTAACATTTTCTAATAAATCCTTAACAAACACGTCAAGTACGGGAGATTTCATATATAAAAACTCGATAATAAAAGTGAGCTTAACACCTTTGCTTGCTGCAATCTTATTTAATTTATTTAAAAGATAATTGAGAGATTCCCGATCCATATGTTTTGCAGCATCAATTCTAAAAGTTCTAAAACCAAGATTAATAAATTTTTCAGTCTCATTTATCAGATGTTCTCTGACAAGCGGATGCTCGTGTCTTAAAGATGGCATTCCATGTAATCCATAACTTGCAAGCTTTGATTGTAAAAAAAACAGTTCGTCTTTGTTGGTTGAATTCTCCATTTTATCGTATAATTCGTTCTCTAACCATTTGTGTGTTTCAAATGATTCAGAAAGGTGGGGGGGGCGGAAAAATTCAGGATCGGTCCAATGTATATCCCGGTTTCCAATCCTGTAGGTATCCCCATATCCAAAATGATTAAGCACAAGATCCAGCGCAATTTCAATATTTCTTGATTTTGCCTCTTTTATTAATTTTTTAAGATCTTTTAAGCTTCCTTGTCTTGGATCAATCTTACTTAAATCAGAAATCCAATATCCATGATTATTTTTTGACCCATTTGGCATTTCATAAGTAGTTTGAAGACTTGGAGGGCTAATAAAAATTGTATTAATTCCCATTTTCTTAAACTTAGGTAGTTCACGCATAAGATCTGTAAATTTTCCTTCACCCAAGATTCTCGTCATTACGTAATAGCCATTTATTGTGGAGCGTGTAAGACTTCTGGCCTGTTTGGGTGTTAGGTTTTCAGGATCAATGTTTTCAATTATTTTATTTGAAATTATTTTATGCTGCTTTAGTTCAGAAAAAACGAATGCACATTGTGAAATATTTATTGCCGATGGATAAACTTTAATTGGGAGAGCTATAGCAACTAAGACTAGGATTAGTTTTTTGAACACCAAAAACTCCTTATTCGAGCTCATACTTGAACGAAATTTCATCCTTAGAAAACTAATACTTTACTAGCACTATTGACACATATCGTCAAATTTTTATTAATTTTATCCAGTATCCCGAATTTTTTTCTGAAGTGCAACTAATTGGAATGATTGAGAAAGCGTAAGT
>CAZQUK010000203.1:0-6722 GCA_964596435.1 uncultured Oligoflexia bacterium | reverse complement strand
ATGTTTTTTTTGGTTTTGCCTAACGCGTATAGGACAATAAATTTATTTTTTGAAAATACTTCTATACAAAATAAAACCGAGCAAACAAATGCTTCTGCCGCCACAAAAACAGGCAACACATATCACATTATACTGGATGCCCACCAGTCGGATGCATTTAAATATCTTATTAATAATAAGCTTATTGATAAAATTGATGATTTTACTTTTTATGAAAATTTTCATACTCAATTTGGTATAACATATGTTTCCATACCAGATATTTTAAGTGGACACGCATATAAACCAAATACTTCGTTTATACGCTGGCGCGAAAACTATATGTCTGATGGCCTTTTAAAAATTCTTTTTGATAACAATATTGGGATTTCATACTATTCAACATTATATCAACGCCCCACATTCCCAGTATTGTATTTCACACGGGATGGGTTATTTAAAAAACATGCATCTTTTCCTTTTTATTTTGATTTATGGTTCAGAAATCTACTTCCAAATATGTTAATTGGTTTTTTGGATAAATATGGTCATGAAGAACCGGTGCAGATTGATATTCGTAGCGGACTTTATGGGTTTTCTTTATCTAAATTTCTGGGCTTTGGTGTCAATGAAGGACATGGACATTCCTCTTTAAAAATGTTCCATGCAATGCTTGAGCAGGAAAAGAAGCTTTCTAAAAAAGGAAGATATGTTTTTTGTCATTTAATGATCCCACATGAGCCTTATGTTTTTGATAAAAACGGAAACAATTCGAAGCCTGAACCCAAAACACTCGACAAATATCTGAACATGTCGGCCTATTCTATAAGTTTATTAAACAAGCTTATTCAGACTTTAAAATCACTTAACAGATACGAAGATTCTTTAATTATTGTACAAGGTGATCATGGGGCTTATTGGCATAAAAGCGATTTTACTCAAAACAAAGGTGCCTTTTCTTCTATTAAACTTCGTTCTTTAAATAGAAATACAAGTACTATTACATCACAAGATATTGAGGGTGCAAGCTCTGCACTTTTGCTGGTTAAATTACCTCATGAAAAAAAAACTTTTTCAATTTCTAAAATCAACGTTAAATCAATTGACCTAATGCCAACCATTCTTGAACACTTTAACCTTGATTTTGAAAACATTGAAGGAATACCTATTCAAATAATTGATCTCAAAGCAAATACAAGGGTACTAAATTTTTATATTGATACTTTTATAAACTCATCGGCTCTTGAGAATAATTATTTTCCAGATAGTTTGGTAAAATATACAAAATTTCCAGGTAACGATTGGGCTAAGACTGAAACAATAATCCCACTAAAAGAGGAAGAAGATTCTGTGTATAAAATGGGAAATATGTAGAGTACTAAATGTCTTGGCCTGCTGATTTCAGACCTTTCGTAGTTTGGTACTTTTATGAAAGTTATTAACAAC
This sequence comes from uncultured Oligoflexia bacterium, assembly GCA_964596435.1. GTDB lineage: Bacteria > Bdellovibrionota > UBA1018 > UBA1018 > CAZQUK01 > CAZQUK01. The sequence goes on along the minus strand of CAZQUK010000203.1, from coordinate 5,297 downwards.
AATAAAAGTTGGGCATTTTATGGAAAACGATAATAAACCAGAAAGAAATGAACCCTGCCCATGTGGTAGCGGGAAAAAATATAAAAAGTGTTGTATGGCGTCTGACCAGAATTATGTACCGCCTACTGCGGATTTTTTGTGGCACCAATTAGGATCGGTATGTGATAAATTTACCCGCAATCTTATGAAATATGGCACTAAAATGTTTGGGCCTGATTCCATTTTTGAGGCGTGGGAAGAATACGCATGGTAGTATTGTAAACCATATATGCAATAATAAACCCGTAATAGACTACGGGCGTTATCAATAATATTGACAAGTTATGGTTAAAAGAGGCAAAAAAACAATATGACAGAAAATATCCAAGCCACGATAATTAATACTGCAAAGCTAATTCTTGAAAAAGAAGCAGGAGCACTTATAGATTTTAGAAACACGCTTGACCAAGCAGAAAACAGCAATGCCTTTATTAACGCTGTTAAAACACTAAACGAGTGCACACTAAACGGTGGAAAAATCATATTAACGGGGGTAGGAAAATCTGGGTTAATTGCTAAAAAAATATCATCAACCCTATCAAGCACAGGTGCACCTTCTGTTTTTTTGCACCCATGCGAAGCCATACATGGTGATTTGGGCCTTGTTGGTCCAAAAGATTGCATATTTGCAATAAGCTATACGGGCAACACAGAAGAAATACTTCTTATTGCACCAACCCTGAAGCAGGGAAAAATTCCAATAATTGGAATGGGTGGAAATAAACAATCAAAACTCGCAGGAGTTTCTGACATCTGGATAAACGCTGCAGTTAAGCGGGAAGCGTGTCCACTTAACCTTGTCCCAACAAGCAGCACAACCCTTGCCCTTGCCATAGGTGACGCCATTGCTTTAACACTTATGAGTTTTAGAAAATTTACTCCAACCGATTTTGCCAAAAACCATCCTGGTGGAACATTGGGCCGGCGCTTAACGCTTAATGTGTCAGACGTTATGCATGGTGGTGCGGATGTAGGAGTTGTGGGTCTGGGCTCCAATATGAAAGAAATTGTAATTACTGCAACCGAAAAGAAACTTGGCGGCATACTTGTTATTGACGGAAAAAAACTTCTTGGCTTAATTACGGATGGCGACGTAAGGCGCGCCGTAACACAAGAAGATAGGTTTTTTGCACTAAAGGCCAAAGATATTATGACCGAAAATCCAACCAGCATTACACCAGATTTACCTGCAACAAATGCTCTTCGCATCATGGAAGATAGACCAAGCCAAATAAGTGTCCTACCTGTTGTTGATGAGAATAATGAATGGAAGGGACTTGTAAGGCTTCATGATCTTGTTAAGATTCTCTAAACAATGAAGATTAAGGAAACTTTTAATAATATTTTTTCGGCTCTATTTTTCCCACTGGTGGCATTCATATTAATCCCGATAAATATTATATCTAAAAATTTTTATTTCACGGAGCCCAACTGGCTTGTGTATTTAATATTTTTATCACTGTTTTTAATTTCTTTTTTTGTCTTATTCTTACTTCTAAGATGCAAATCAGATAAGTGTTTTACTGTTTTTAAGATTTTCATTTTTTTTGGGTTTGGGGTACTAATTTTTGATTCCTTAAAAATTTATACCATGGCACTACGGTGGCGACATGGGGCCATAATTGAAGCACTTACACTAATTGCACTGGCTTTTTTTGTTTTTAAATATCTAAAAATAAGGCACCTGAGTTTTATTAGCTTAATCAGCCTGGCACTTCTATTAACCACACTGCCTGGCGTTATTAATATTGCAAAAATGGCTTCAAACAGTGGCCGGATTAATTCTCAAAGTAAAACGCCAGCACGCGGGGTGGCCGGTAATGTTTACCATATAATTTTAGACGAATTTCAATCGGACGCCTATAATTATATTATTAATAAAGATAAAAACTTTATGCTTGATGGATTTGTTTATTATAAAGATTTCCACACAAATTACGGTTTAACCTATCTTTCACTGCCTAATATTTTTACTGGAAAAGTATATTCGGAGGGCATGTCGTACCGTGATTGGCAAAAGAATTATATTTCAAACGGTTTTCTGTCAGGCTTAACTCAAAATGGTGTTGGTGTTTCCTACTACGCAGAACTTTATGAGGAATCAAAACTGCCTTTTATTGTTTTTATGCGCTCGGCACAATTAAGAGAAAACGCGTCTTGGGCCTTTTATAGTGATTTGCTTTTTAGAAGGCTTCTTCCCTACACCTTGCTTGGCGTACTGGATAAGTTTGGTCATGACGAAACAGTAAGTGTTGACCCTAAAAGTGGTACTTATGGTTTTTCCTTAACAAATTTTTGGGGGTTTATGGGGGCGCAGGTTCAAAACGAAGGGTCCTTAGCACTTTTTGAAAAAATGCTTGAACACGAAACACACCTCCCCTCAAGCGGGCGCTATGTGTTTTGCCACTTAATGATTCCACATAAGCCTTATCTTTTTGACAAGAATGGTAACCCACTTACACCGGGCAATAACTTTGCAAACTACCTTAAGCAGGTAGAGTTTACAATAAATACAATTAAGCGGTTTATAAATGTTCTAAAAAAACTAAACAGATTTGATGACTCCTTGATAATACTTCAAGGCGACCATGGGTCTTACTGGAAAAGCACATATTTTAAGAATGCCCAAAAATATAACACTGAAGAAATGCGGTATTTTTACCAGGATAAAAATAAAGATTTAAGCAAACTGTCAAACGTTGAAATAGAATCAGCATCTTCTGCATTATTACTCATAAAGCCACCACTAAGTACCGGGTTTTTAGTATCTGATGCCAGGGTTACATCAACTGACATTGCACCAAGCGTACTTTCGCACTTTAAAATTGTGTATAGTGATTTTGATGGGATACCTCTTCAAGGTGTGGCCGCAATTGATTTACAAACACAAAATAGAAACCCGGTTTTTTTTCAGGATACTTATCTAAACGATGGTGCGCTTGAAAACGACTACTTCCCTGATAAAATTCTAAAATATACAATGAAAAACCCTGGGAAGTGGACACTTACAAATGAAATTACCCCAATAAAGTAATTTATTACTTTAATTTTTGTTATAGATTAATATTTAAGGGTCATTGTTAACATGCTTAAAAATAGGTTTTCAAAACTTCATTTAGACACAGTTAGTATTTTTACCGCTGCAATTTTAGTTTCAATTGTAATATTTATAAAATATTACAAGAACGCTTCGTTTTGGCTTGATGAAGCTGCAATAGCCATACAGATTCGAAATTTTACTTTAACATCAATTTTTGCCCCACTTGATCATAGCCAATATTTTCCACGCATTTTATTGTTAATTATTGCGGGCATTAAAAGTTTATTGGGTTACAAAACCGAAATCTTAAGATTTTTGCCTTTTTTATTTGGTATTATTGCCACATTTTTTTGGGCGCTTATTTTATGGCGCAAAAGCAAGGGCACGGAGGCTTCCCTTTTGGCAGCATCCATGCTTATTGGCAGCACCTTTTGGTTATTTTATGCCTATCAGTTAAAACAATACTCTTTTGACGTTTTAATGGCGCTAATTCCTTTTTTAATAAACGATAGCTTTTTTGAAAACACCATAAAAAAAGGCAATAAAAAGCTAAAGCTGGTTTTACTATGTGTACCTATCGTGCTTTCCTACACGTACATAATTGCTCTATGTGGCAGAATTTTAGGCTTTTTTATTTCAAAAAAAAGTTTTTCTCCGTGCGCGTATAACACAAAATCCATACTTATTTTGGGTGTTTCAATTATTTTATTTTCAATGGGGCTGTACCTAATTGACTTAAGGTATAATCTTCAAATTAACATGACCGATTACTGGTCAAATTGTATATTAAAATATCGCTTAAATGATGGCCCGTTTGCTGCGCTAAAACTACTACTTAACTCTATTTGGGGCTGGCAAGCACATTTACCAAGAAGCTTAACTGCTGGAATTGCACTTTTTCAAGGCATCGGTGTTTTTGGGGTGCTTTATGGCTTATTTGGAAAAACCACAAATAGTGGTACTTGCGACTCAAAAGCCTTAGGTTCAATTTTAGTTATTCTTTTAAGTTTTTTCTTAAGTTTAGTTTTTATATTTCCAATTTGCTGCGACAGAACAACCTTGTTTTTACAAATTCACACACAATTAATTACTATAAGAGGCGTTATTGTTTGTATAAAACAAATTGAGAAAATAAATCATAAAAGAAGACTTGCCATATTTAGAATTTTTTTATTAATTTTTATTTTTTTGAATATTTTGTTTTCAGGAAAAGAATTAATAAGAGTTGCAAGAATTGAAGTTCAAGAAAACATAAGACCGCTTATTCCTTACATGGACACATCGGCGTCTGATACCCTAATTGTGCATGAAGCATCTTACCTGCAAGTAAGCGCGCTGCCGGAGCCGCTACCATTTAAAAACATTATAATTAGCAAAATTAAGGATATCCCTGAAGATAGATTGGTTTTCTTTTTGTGGACACATCTAAGTGAAGATAACAAATTTGAACTTGAAGAATTAAAGCAAAGTGCCAAACGTTTTGAGGTTCTTACGCACGGTGTAGGATGTGGCATTGCTCTTGTAAAAATCGAATAACGCACGTGGCCGCAAAGGATAGCATATGGACACACAGTATTGTATGTAACCGCGTAGGGTTTACGTTGTAGCCGAGTGGGATAGCATAGGACAGCGTGGATGGGGGGGGGAAGCCTGAGGAGCATCATTCACTTTACAAACAAGTAGCTCTTTAATACGTTAAACTAGGGAATATTTGAATGAAATTTACACCTCTTGAGTTAAAGGGCCTGATTATAATCGAACTCACCGTTCATGGTGACGAAAGGGGCTTTTTTATTGAAAGGTTTCAGGAAAAATACTTCTCAGAAGCGGGACTCCCCACACACTATGCCCAAGATAATCATTCACGCTCAGCACCCGGCACAATAAGGGGGCTCCACTACCAAATTAACCCCGCACAAGGAAAATTAATTGGCGTTACAAGGGGCAAAATATTTGATGTTGCAGTTGATATAAGACAAGACTCCCCTACTTTTGGAAAATTTTTATATTTTGAGCTTAGTGATACAAACGGGAAACTTTTGTGGGTACCACCAGGGTTTGCGCATGGATTCCAAGTAATAGGGAATGAAACAGCAGATGTACTTTATAAGGTTGATACACTTTATAACCCCAAAACTGAATGCGGCATAAAATGGAACGATGAAACGCTAGGCGTTCCTTGGCCAAATAGTAAACCTGTAGTTTCCAAACGCGACAG
>CAZQUK010000202.1:0-6743 GCA_964596435.1 uncultured Oligoflexia bacterium | reverse complement strand
CTTTTAGGTTTAGTTTTAAATTTTTCTTGAAAATAGAAAAAGCTTTATTTAAGTATAATTGGAACTGTTTATTAAGACTTAATTGTAAAAATGGATCAGAATCAATCCAAATTGGATAAACTAAGCTTAAAATTTCCTTTTGTTGGTTGAAAGAAAAATAATCAAAATACTTTAGCGCAAGGACTGTCCAGGCTATCTTGGAATCATTAGAAAAGTTTGAGCTTATAATATTAAGAATGTTCTCTTTATCAAAATTAGTTTGCTTTGAGCCATCAATAAATGAAATAAGAGCAGAGTATTTGATACAGTCCTCTTTCATTTTAGGGTTTGAGCAGAATTGTTCATTACTTAGAGTTTGTTGGAGCTTAGCTTGGTCGCCTGAAATCCAAATTAGTAATAATATTTTTTTCTTAAGGTCTGTGGGGTTGCCAAGTAGTTTGTCTTTTCCTGGAAAACCAGGAATTTCTAGTGCTTTAATATAAAATGAAGCGGCCAGACTATATTTAAATACGTCTTCATTGCTTATTGCTTGTGTTAAATAGGATGTAGTTAGGGCTTCGGGGCCGGTTTTGTTTGTATCAAGCTTTGTAAAAAAATTTACCGCTTTTTCTTTTTGGTTGGTGTTGAGTGCTGAATATGCGGCCAAGATCAGGCAGTTATTGGTGTTCCTTTGGTTGGGGTAATCTTTATAATAGTTTTCAGCTTCTGTTATTACCATATCGTATTCTTTTTCTTGAAAATAATTTTCAATGATTTTGAATTTTGCACTAGAGGCAATTGATATTAGTTCATTATTAAATTTATTGTCGGGCCATTTGCTTGTTTTCAGAAAATTATTTGCTAGTCTATAAGTCTCAAGCCAGTCTTGGCTTTTTATGTATGTGTCTAAAATTAAATTTGCTGAGGGTATTGAGTATTTAGAATCTGTATAGTTGACAATTATATTCGTGAATCTGCTAATTCCGTTAATAATATGTTTTTGAGAATACAGATATTTTGTTGCTTCATAACGAAACGGAAGTATTTCAATGGCATTCTTGGGGTAAAGGTCTATCCAGTTTATCCACTGTGAAACTTTAACATCAATCGTATTATCAGTGTCTTCTTCTATTTTTAGGGCATTAAGTTTTGTTACAAATATCTTTTGAGTTTTGAGTTTATTATAGCGGGATGAAATTGCCTTAATTCTGGCGTCCTCAACGAGTTTTGATGGCTCAATTTGAATATATTCTTTTTCCTTATAATCAACTACGATTCTATAGTGTTTTGTGGCGAGAGAATAATTTAATTTTCTAAAAGCGGTTTCTGCCAAATTATAATGGTATTTTGCCAGTAGTGAAAAATCATTTTCTGGAAGTCTTGTTAGGGAATAATATAAATATAGTAAGGTTTTATCATAAGAACCTTGTTCCGCTTTGTTTTTGGATTTTGAAGAGAAATTTTGAAATATTGTAACGGCGCGCCTAAGTTCGGATTTTGTGCGAAAAAGCAGATCTCCTTCGGGTATGTATGATTTGTAGATTTTACTAGATTTCACAATTGTGTTATGGGCTTCGTTATATGATTTTTGATTTAATTGGTGCTCAAAAGCTATTAATAAAACTTCAGATTTAATTTCCAAATTGTTTTCAAAAAAATTATCCGAATCAACTAATGTCTTTAAATCTTCTTCTTGCGATCTTGTTGCAAGGTTTATTGCAAGAGATTTTATTGCATGAAGATAAATGTTTGGAACAGAATAATCCTTTAGATATTTAAGGGCCATGTGAAGATTAAAGCCCTTTTGCTTGTTTTCAATTCCCGTAGCAAGTATAATTGAAGAACTTTGTAAAATTGATTTCCATTTTGAAGTCTCTGCCTCATTAATTATTTTTGGTAATTTTTTAAAATAATCTAATTGTTTTTTGTTGTGAGAAAGTGCTTTTTCAAGTTGTGATAAATGATAATAAGCCCAGGTATATTGTTCGTGAACAAATAGAAAGTGATTGTCTTTTTCTGTTGGGTGATTTTTATCTAACCAATTTAATACTTCTTTGTAATCACCTTTTTCCATCAAAAGGTCGGATAACATAATATAGGCCGGTAAAAACTCAACTGATCCACCGTAGTTTGATATAATGTTTTTTAGATCCATAATTGATGAATTCTTTTGTTCCAGTTCTTTATATGCCTTTGCGCGGAGATAAATTATTTCACTTAGATTAGAACTTTTTGTGTGTTGTGCAATAAAAGTAGTTGATAAATCGATAATTTTTTTTTGATATTTATTGAATGCTGTAAAATCCAGTTTTTTGTTTTCCTTAAATGAACGACTATAGGTTAGTTGAGATTCATAAGAACCGGCACTTGTTAGACTCCTAATCATTCTAACATTAAGATCTTCTACCTTTTCATTATCACTTGATACTTTTAATAGTTTGTTTATTCTTTTTATGGCGATAAGTTGTGATTGTAGAGCTGCTGAAATCATTTCGACTTCATTTATGTTGTTTTGCTCGTTGTCAGAATTCGCAAAAAGAGGTTGCAATAATGCCAGAATTGCTATCGCAAACAAACAAGTGGTGATAAGTTTCGATCTGGCTCTTTGCATTGCTAATCTTTTCCCTCCACAACAACAAGATTCACTGTTTCTAATTCTTGATTTGATACAGATGCAAAAATTCTTTTTAATAAAGCGTAAGGCGTGTTGTGGTCGGCAACTAATAATATTTTTGATTCTTCTTTTGTAAGTGGCGTTTCGCCTTTTTCAAAATGTAATGCTTTATTTAATGAGTTAAGGCTGCCATCGTAAGAAAGCTCTGAAGAATTAAAATCAAAATTATTTAATTTTATTATTGGTTTATCGCCAACGATGATGGAATCTGAGGAAACCTCAACGCGAATCGCATCATTAAGTGTTTCTCCGCTTTTTACTTGTGGTAAAACCACGCCTTTTGCCGGGGTTATTGAGGAAACACTTGTAGATAAACTTTTTAGAATAAAAACCAATAAAACTGTAAAAATTGATGCCATAGCCGTTATGTTTAATATGGCTTCATTTTTAAGTGGAGTAGCTCTGACAAAACATTTTCTTTTCAAAATTTAACTCCTCCTATGAAAACAACAGGAAGAAAGTCTTTTGATGCGTCAACAATCTTCACTATATCTTTATATAAAACCTCGTTTTCTGCTGATACTATTACGGAGTCTATTGTCGGGTAGTTGGATTTAAATTTTTCTAATGCAAACATTACAGACTCCATGTTCCACTCTCCAGATAAAGTAGATGGAACGTCGAGTTGCTTGTTTTCTTCCCCAGTTAGTATGAATGAAAGATTTTTATTCGGTTTCAACCTCATTTCCAACGACACCTTAATATTTGAATTGGCTTCACTAAGACCCTCGCCAGCAATTGATGCTTCAATTACCAAAAGAGATATAAAGGAAGCGGCAACAAGAAGATAAGTCATAAGACCCGAAAAACAATCCACCAGTGGTGTGATGTTTATGTTCACGTCTTGATCCATCTCTTTATTTTTAGTACCGATCTTTAGTAAACCCATAAAATTTTCCTTTTTAACCGGCTTTTTTAATTGGTGGTGCTTTTGCGGGGGGTGCCACTGTTGTGTTTCTTTGTGTTGTTGATAAATCAATTGAATAGTAACGTTGTTTTATTAGATCCATTGCGTAGTTGGCCGCTTGATCTACGTCTGAAACTAATTTGTTGGTTTTTGCTGCAAGGAAACTATAAACCATCAAGCAAGGTATGGCCACACACAGCCCCAGAATGGTTGAGTTCATGGCCAGCGATATTCCAACTGCGAGCATAGTTGATCGTTCTTGCGCACTTGCTGAGCCAATGGCCTCAAAAGACTGAACCAGTCCCACAATGGTTCCAAGAAGTCCCATCAGGGTCGCAACGTTGGCAATGGTACTGAGGTAAGCGGTTCTTTTTTGAATACTTTGAATAGATTGGTTTGCCTCTATTTGTAATCCTTGTTCAATAAGATCATCTGGTTGGTGTATCCTAAGGAGCGCGGCTTTCATTACTGCGGCTACGGGTTTTTTTCTGTACTTCTCACTAAGACTTAATGCATCCTGAATTTTGTTTGATAGGAGCAGTTCTCGGGTTTTTTCGAAAAAACTTTTTGAACCCATTAGTGGATAAACAAAATATAGAGCCCGAATTCGCTCGAGTATCACGGCAAATCCAAATGCTCCAACCAGAATTATTGGCAGAACCTGTAAATAGTTTGTTTTTACAAATTGAATAATTGCTTCCATTTTTACCTCCTAAAATTATGCAGCCTTAAAGTTGTTATCGTTTTTTTTGTTTTCAAGTTGTTTTAAGTGCTCGTTAATTGCTTCTGCAAGCTCCGGGAAGAAATCTTTTTTTCTAAAAAGGATAACTCTTTCGGGTTTATCGATCTCGTTCTCGGAGAGAAACTTACATGCCCTGTATATTGGTCCCGCTATTCTGTGTGAAATAAAAATACCGGTTATTAACAGTGCCAGTGAAACACACACAGAAGTAACCAGGTAGACAGTATTTAAATATATTTTCTGCTCATTAAGAAATACAAAGTAAATGTGCTCATTTGGAAGGTCGAGCTCCCTACCTAGGTCAGCAAAATGCCAAAAAAAATAATAATTCGCTCCATATAGAACGGCCATTATAAATAGAGCCAGCAAAGCCACATACCCAATAAGGGTAAATTGAAACTTTGGATTGATAATATATTGTTTCCTTTTTTTAAAATTCCACATTTTGTCCCCTCCCCAAGTAAAAGACAAAAAATTACTCTATATATATGTCGGTATCTTTTTGTTTTATGTTTAGGGTTGCGCGGCGCACACACACATTTTTTTTGATGTGTTTTTAGTGTCACCCATTTTTAATAACTATTTGAAATAAAATAATAATCACAAAAAATAACGCGCCGCAACCAGTATTGATCGTGTGGGCCATATTGTCGGCCTTATTATTTATTCAAACTGACCTATGAGAGAGTGTGTAAACGCTAAGTAAGATTTTAAGTTAATTAAGAATTGGTAATTATTTAAAGGGCAGTTAACTAAACCATCTTAAACATATGAATATTATTATACAATTGGCCTGCCCCCACACTCGCACATAGGTCAGTTTATTAATTATTTGGAAACGAGAAACAGACGCACGGAGCGTTTTATATGAAAAGTAGTTTTTAACTTAGTTTTTGGTAAAAGGTCCCGTATGCAATTCACATAAAAAATACACTTGCTTTTGAGTGTGCTGTTGGAGTTTGCCTCTGGGTATGGCTGAAAAAATATTTTAATAAGTTTTCTAGGCAGTTTAAGAGACCACTCTAATGAGCCTTACACAACAAAACCCGAAAAAAAACTTTGTTTTTAGGGTTTTTTCAGACTACAATTTACATAAAAATAAAGGAGGCTTTGAATGGCAAAGAAGAAAAAAAGTAAGGTTAAAAAAACTAAAAAGAAAGTTACAAAGGCAAAGAAGAAACCTGCCAAGAAAAAAACAAAACGTAAACCTAATGCTGCTTTTATGGCACCACTGATTCCATCAACAGCGTTGGCCGCAGTTGTTGGAGCAAAGCCGCTACCAAGAACAAAAATAGTTAAAAAAATATGGGACTATATTAAAAAGTACAAGCTGCAAGATACAACAGACAAGACAATGATTGTTCCAGATGAAAAACTTGCTGCAATATTCAAATCCAACGCAAAAGTCTCAATGTTTCAAATGATGAAACTGATAAAAGCAAATGTAACAAAAGTCTAAAAATTTAATTACTGGTAATGGTACAAAATGCCATTACCAGTAATTCTTGTGTTTGAAGTTAACCAACCCGCAATAAATCTTCCCATTTAGTTGTATATCTTTGTGATCTGTGATCACACAGCATTTTCCAATTATTTGAGTTTCCACATGCTGCAAATTTAATTGTATTGCTACCCTCGTTTCGGTTGATCTTATCCATAACGCACATTAATTTTTCAAATTTATTACTCTGATCTTGGTCAAAAAGGCTTAGTTGGTTTTCTTTTTTTCCCGTTATGTTGTTCAAAATAACGCCGGCTTTTTTGTATCTAAAGCCCTTTTTATAAATTTCTTTTAGTCCGCGGATAGCGACAGAAATTAATTTATTTGTTTCCGCTGTTCCAGATAAAAAATTGAGGCTTGTGATGTTAAAATATTTATTATTTTTTTCAAATCTGCTTGTCATAATAAATATTTGTAGTGACTTACATACCGAGTCTTGCTTGCGAAGTTTTTCGGCGGCACTTGTTGTAAATGTGGCAACAGCCTCTTTAAGGTCGCAATATTTTGTAACGGCACTACCAAAACTTCTTGAGCATACGATCTGTTTTTTGGTGTTTATTTCCGTGGCAAGATCAATACACGGGTTTCCTTTTAATTCCTCCTGAATTCTTCTGCCGGTAATGGTTAATGTGCTTTTTATTAGCCTTTCCGGGGCCAGAATTAATTCTTGGGCGTAATTTATGTTTTGTGAAGCCAACTTTTGGCCGAGCTTTTTACCAATTCCCCAAATGCTTTTCACAGGAAATGTTTTTAATATATTAGCCCTTACGTTGATATCGGTTATGTCAAAAACCCCATCGATACTGTTTTTAGCAAATTTATTGGCAACCTTTGCCAGAACTTTTGTTGGGCCAATGCCAATTGATACGGGTATTCCTGTATATTTAAGGACGCGCTTTCTAATTTCTTGTGAATAGTTTATGGGGTTCTGGTTTTTAAG
>CAZQUK010000201.1:5251-6744 GCA_964596435.1 uncultured Oligoflexia bacterium | reverse complement strand
ACCCTGATTCGTGGGGGGGGCAGTTGGCGCATACCGTTGGGGATCAAAAAGTAAAAAACTTTGGTGCATTTTATGTAAGTTCATATGAAAACGACTGGTTAGAAAATATATACGGTGATCAATGGGCAAATGAATTTGAAGCAGGGATGAAGGACAATGGTTATATAAAAAAATTTAGTGTAAATTTTAAAAATAAATCAGATTATTTAAGAATGAAATGTTGTTCTTTGGATAGAAAACTTTCTGACAACAAAGAGCCTTATGGGGCAGAGCTGGTTGATATTCTCTATATCAAAACACACGGTAGCCCTGGTGGTTTGGCTCAATGGGAGGCTAATCAAGTTGTGATGGCACAAGAGATGAGACTTGGTGATGGATCAAGACCACTGTCAGTGCTTGCTACAACGGCCTGTAGCTTTTTGAAAGGTTATGATGATCAACCTAATTACTTTAAGACATGGAAACCAATTTTTAATGGCGGATTAAAAACTATTTTAGGTTTTAGATCAACGCATGTTTTTAGCGATTGGTTGTATGATAATAAGAGTAACCAAGAAATGATGAAAACATTTGCGCATAACCTAAAAACAAAAAAACTTTGGAAAGCTTGGTCGGGAGCTTTTGGTGGAAATGATAACGAACCTGCAGCTATTTTTACTGGTATAAATCCGAAACATTGTCTGTATAGAATGAGAAATATGTCTTTCACAAACATGGGAAACTTTGTACCTTTGCGGGATGAAAATGTTAAATCTTTTTGTATAAGTGCCAGCATTAAAGCTACTGACACCGCATTTCAAAATGCTATGGAGGGAATTCAAAATTGTACAATTAGTGTAGATAATTTTAGAGAATGTAGTCAAGATTTTCTTGATACAATATCAATTGACGATTTTAAGTTTTGGTAGTTAAGTCATTAGCTTTTGCCATTGGGTTACAGCAAAAAATTAGCCTCCGCAATTCACCTTCTTAAATGGAAACTCGTCATTTACAGGTGAAAAACATGCATTGGGTTCAACTTCAATTTCGCCTGTTACTTCACCAACAGCATAAAAATTAAAGCTGCCACTTTGCACTTTTATTAAATAATCATTTGGATAAAAGATGAGGTTAGTATCTGGTAAAGAGCCAATATTAATGTTTTGAGTAAGCTGTGGTCCATTCATAATCGAAAATCCAACATCAAAACCAGTATCAGTATTAAGAGTGTAATTTGGGCCCTCAAAATTAAGTTCCAAATTAAATGGATCAAAATCAAGCACCATTAATTCTTCATCAAAGCTAAATGTGGCTTCGCGTGTACCAATACTTATGTTCCTAAGGTTGATTGTCCTAAGCGCATCATTTAACGTTACAACTCCACTAAGTGCATCAATTGAAACATTTACTGTGTTGTCAATGTACTGGTCATCAGCAAATGGAAATAAAAGTTCAATGTTTTTTGTGTTTGCACTAATTGTGGCGGTTTTAGATGTACGGTCAAGTATTGCTGC
>CAZQUK010000201.1:0-5241 GCA_964596435.1 uncultured Oligoflexia bacterium | reverse complement strand
GAAAATTAGTTGATTTTTCAATACAAAAATCCATATAAACTTCGCCTAATTCTTTAATTATCCGAATATCATCTTGTACGCCTAAAAGCAGTGCAATGTTAGACGCTGAACGCTTGACAGTGAGTGATACAGTACCTGTCATAGTTTCTGGTAATCCATCAAATTCTTCAGTGTTGTATTGCAAAAATGCCGCAATTTCTTTTATGCCGCTTAAATAAAAGATTATTTGAAAAGTGTTTTCGTTGTAAATTAGTCTTAGTGCATGTGCCTGATCAAAATAAAAATCCATCATACCATTTTTAGCGTCAGATATTGTTTGTGATATTTTTATGTGTCCGGTGCCAGTAATACAATCATCAGGATCGTTCACAGCAATTAGCTCCTGGCATAGTTTTTTGTCGGGTTTATATGTTACCGTATCACCTTCAATTTTTGCATTTGCAAAAAAATAATTTAAGCCCTTTTTGATTTCTGATTTTAATGCGTTTGTATCGGTTTTTTCGTTTTCAGGTTGTGAATAATTATAATTTTCCCCTTCATTGCAACAATTCATTATATTTGACTCAGGATCTTCGGGAAATATTTTATTGAGTTTTGCAAAAGTATTTTCATTTATTACAATTGTTTCAAAGCTTTCAATAAAATCAATAATGCTGTCGTTAACCAATTCTTTAACATAAAGAGCCGCGTCTGCGCTGTTTTCCGGGTTATCAATATCAATGTCACCAATGGGTGGCAGTTCTTTACCACAGCCTGATGTTACAATTAAAATAACAATGATAATAAAGATATTAATTTTCCAAACTAGATTTTGCATGAACTTATACCTCCTTGGGGTAGGTTGTAAAAAAACTTTTAGTAAATTAAAAACAGATTATCTGTTTCTTGAAATTGTGATTTACAAATTCTGTGCCACAAAAAAAATAATGTTGAAAAAAATTATTTAAGCTTACGCCGTAACCAAGAAAATTTAAAAAACGTAAAAGTCACCAGAAGTTAAATTGGCACACGCGTTTTTTTATTTTTTTAAATCTTGGTCCAGAAAATCAGAAATTTCCCAAAAAATAGATAATTATTAAGGTAAATAAAACACATGTGTCAAAAAAGACGTGCGTAAAAGTCCATTTTTATTCAAAAAAAACGATTAAAAGCATTACGTAAGTTTGGCCCCATGATTGCAGTAATAATCTGTATGAAGGGAGCTTTTATGAAAGCTACAAAAAAAACTTTTGCAATTTTAATTTCAGTATTTTTAATTTCTCTTTCTGCTTGTGATAAGGCCGATGAAATAAAAGAAGCCGCATCAAATCCACCAGAAGATAATAGCACTGAAAATAATGAATCTGAAACAAATGAGCCAAAATTAAATGCTCCCGTTATTAGTTATGAAAACAATAATTATGTTTTTACGCGTTTTAGAACAATTGAAGCATTTGCACCGCAAAATACAGGGGGCATGGTTGATGGTTTTACAGTTACTCCCGCACTTCCTGATGAGCTTGCGTTAAATGAATTAACGGGTGAAATATCAGGTAAGGTTCTTAATCCAATGGCTAATACAAAATTTACAATTACAGCTACAAATACAACTGGTGCCGGTAGTTTTGAAATAGAAATTACAATTAATGATATTGCTCCTCAAATCAGCCTTGATTTCGAAACACTTGTTTTAGATCGTAACGAAACATTTCAAACAGTATCACCACATAACATTGGTGGAAATATTACCGCATATTCAATTGATAGGGCACTTCCTGATGGACTGGAATTAGACACTGAAACAGGCATACTTTCAGGTACGGCCGGCGCACCAACTGGTGTGGAAACTTATTTAATTACTGCCACAAATTCACAAGGTGAAAGCAGTGTAAATTTTGATATTCAAATTAACGAAATACCACCACAAATTAGTTATAATCCTTCTTCAATAACGCTAACTTCATGGGTTAGGCCCGATAATATTACCCCCATAAGTTCTGGTGGAGTGATTGAATCTTATTCAATAAATCCCGCACTGCCTGAAGGTTTAACCTTTGATTCAGAAACAGGGATAATTTCAGGAAAAGCACTGAGTAGTTTTCCACAAGCAGGTTATACAATTACAGCTAGTAATATTGTGGGATCAAGCAGTACAACCATAAATTTAGGAGCTATAAATATTTCAACAGGTACAGTTTGGCGTATTGCAGTTGGTAAGGAACATGCTTGTGTTTTAAGCAAACAAGGTGCTGTTAAGTGTTGGGGCTCTAATGAATATGCACAACTTGGAAATGGTACAACAAATGATTCAAGTGAACCTGTGCCAGTTACTGGAATGGAAAATGGCGTTACATACATTGATGCAGGTGAATATCATACATGTGTCCTTAAAAACGGTGGAGCGTATTGTTGGGGAAGTGATCTTTGGGCGGAATCGGGTGGAACAGCAATTACAATATGCGGTGCAGATAAACGATATTGTCGAAAAACTCCTGTTCAGATTAGTGCGTCAACTTTAACGGGACTCACGGGCCTTGCTGTTGGTGCAAACCATACATGTGTAATTAGAAGTGACTTAAGGGTAGTGTCTTGCTGGGGTAGAAATGATTATTACCAGCTTGGAACTTATAATATGAATTGTGTGGGGTACAGGTATTGCAATAGAACTCCCACTTACATTAATGGTTTTACTGGAAGTGTTTTGGAAATTACTGCCGGAAAATATCACACCTGTGCTTTTGAATACATTGGCAATAGTGAAAGACGTGTTAAGTGCTGGGGTGGTAATAATTATGAACAACTTGGTGTAAATGGTGCTGGACTTGATTACAGCAAGGACCCCGTACTGGTTTCAGAGCTTCCTATCGCATATCTAAATCAGATGACGGCTGGATATTATCATAATTGTGTTGCTTCCCCTTCATATAGACAGAATTTTACATCTTGCTGGGGTTCTAATTCAAATGGCCAGATGGGAACCGATATGGCAATAGGCGCTGATCGCTTTACATTCAGGCTACAGGATCCAAAAAAGAATGAAGATGGAGAGGTGGTAAAATTTCTTAATATTAGCAGACTAATTGCAGGCGTTAGTCATACATGTGGAACGGACAGGGGTGATATGTGGTGTTGGGGTTCAAATAATTATGGTCAGCTTGGTGATAATTCAACTGATCAAAAACGCTACGGCGAAAGAGTTATGATGAACGATAATGGCACACTAAAACCATTAACAGGTGTGGTTGAAGTTGATGCACACTATGCTTTTAATTGTGCATTAATTAATGCCGGCAGAATATTTTGCTGGGGCGATAATTCAAAGAATCAACTTGGAAACCCAAGTGTTCCTGAGGGCAGCTTTTCATCTGTTGCAGTACAAGTTGAGGGTTTCTAAATAAACGCCCGTCTGGGCAACTTTTACCATTATTAACCAACCATTGTTGTATTAAAACTTTGAGAGTTTATCTTTATCGCAAGCCCAGAACATGTGTTACTTTAAATTTTACATGTAACCTTAAAGCAAGTGCGCAGCTTCCAAAATAGTCTTGAATTTTCCATGTTTTTTTCCACGATTTTTTATTTGAAGCGGAAAGACCCTAAACAGAAGGCGCTAAAAAAGAAGAGGCAAAGTGTGGGAAAACAAAAACGCGCGGGTGTGGAGCAAGCTAGTGATGCGCAAAATCCAGTAAGTGCGCAGACGGTTTGTGATGCGCAGGCCACTCCTAAAACCCACACCACAAAAAAATACCAGAGCAAAACAGGAGGTTCACCAGTGAACCCGCAGCGTGTTAAAATTGGTGAGTTTTCTAGTTGTGTGGATAACAGTAACTCTTATGTATTAACAACAACAAACAGTGCCGACACTATTTGTAAACAGTAGGGTCAACGGCTGAAATTTCAACTTTTCCGCCATCTGTTTTTTGTTGAATAATTACATTGCATGGAAGCATTACTCCAATTTTATTTACAGCATCATCAAAGTCCATATCAAAACGTTTTGTAAAATAATATTTCATATTAAACCTCCATGCTAATTAGCCAAGATTACTGGATCATTTTTTTGCCGATTAAATAGCTGCCACTACACCACTTAAAAGACCTGCCAAGACTTCAGGGCCTGCTTTTCTTGTTAAAAGTTCCTTGTCGATTAAAAATAAAGCACTAGCTGAGCCTTCTGTGAGTTTTATATGGTCAATAACTTCTTTAACATTTGATTCCTCTTCTACCTGTTCGTTTATAAACCAGTTAAGAAAAACTTTTGTGGCCTGGTCATTAACCTCATCTGCTGTTTTCATAAGATCATTAAAGTTTTGTGTTATCTTTTTTTCGTGTTTTAAGGCATCTTCAAAAACATTTTTTGGTGTGGACCATTCGGAGGAGGGCGCCGGAATTTGTGAAAACACAACGCGTTCACCTCTGTCATTAATGAAGTTATAAATCTTTGAAGCATGGAAAAGCTCTTCTTGTACCTGTACTTTCATCCAGTTTGCAAAGCCCTTTAGGTTTTTGTCATCAAAATATGCAGCCATTGCCAGATAAATGTATGCAGAATAAATTTCAAAGTTATATTGATTATTTAGTTGTTTAATTAATTTTTCGTTCATTTTATCTTCCTATTCCTGTTTCAAAATGTTTTACGTTAAGTTGCAGTAAATATGTTTTGTATCAAACTTACTATAAAAAAATATTAGGCCTTCCAAAGTCCGTGTAAATTACAATATGCCCTAACTGTTATATTGCCGCTGCCTACATTGTTAAAAACCACTTCTGGATTTGAGTTTGGTTTAAGTTCAATTCTTTGTGTTTTCCCGTCTTCAATTAGCTCTACCCATTCAATGTAGTGTTTTTCTTCCATCGGATGAGGAATGTCGCCAACTTTAACAGTAAGGGTACTGCCATCGCGCTTAAGTGCCGGGATGTGTTTTTCCTTAGCGGCATCTTTTGTGTTTTCTTTATTTAGGGCCATTGCTTGTTTGCAGCACGTAAGTACCCCACCAGCTTCGTGTACCACTTCAACAATGTTTCCGCATACCTCGCATTTGAATATATTTAATTTTTTGGTCATAGTCTTGATCTCCTTATTAACCGGATTGTAGTTCTTTTTAAGTTTTATAAAACTCAATTTTTTGTTTATATTACGAAAATCGTGCCAGATTTGAAGTCGGGCATTAATAAATAAAAAAACGCAAAAAAACAAAGTGTTAGAGCGTGATTAGACCTTTAGCTCAGGTAAACCAACTGGTTTTGCCATAATACATGCAT
>CAZQUK010000200.1:0-6791 GCA_964596435.1 uncultured Oligoflexia bacterium | reverse complement strand
AGTTGCCTTTCTTAATTCATTCCCGCAGTTTTTGCATTCATTCATTTTTACATCAACTCCTTCAAGTTTTTTCCTGTTAATTTTTGATATTGCTCAAACCAGAAAGGATTAACTATTGTTGTTTGCTCTATTTTGTAAACTATTTCGGTAGCAATTTCATCAGCATTATTTATGTTACTCCTGAAAACCATAGGATATCTTATGTTATGTGTTTGCTTCAAGTATTCTGCAACTTTAGCATATTTTTCTTTGTTTCTTTTGAGTGCTTCCTTATACTTAATTGCCTTCTGCTGCGATTTATTCAAATTGCATAAAACAAAAACGCAAGAAGTGCCTACCATCATTGTTCTTTTATCTTCTTTGTTCATTATCCAATAACCATTCAAAGAAATATGACCGCAGAAGCTGCATCTGCCACAATCTGCAAGTTCGCCAGTAACCATTTCCCACTTGCCTTTTTCTCTCAAAACAAGCTCTCCATATTTTTCGTGGCTTTGGTATTTAAGCATTTTAAGCCACCCTCTTAATATCTTCTTTCTCTAGTGTAAGAGTAGGTATTCTTTGCAATATTCTTCCTCTTTCATAAGCCATTGCGAAGCCATGTTCTTCCCATCCATCTATTGTCCTTTTATGGAATGTATATTCTCTATATCCACATTTGGGGTTCCTGCACTTGTATCTCCATGAAAAGCTCCCGTTATTATTTTCTTTCCTGCATGCATATAGGCTGTGCCTACCGCATAGTTTACAGTCATCTCTATGACTTGTTCGCCAGTTAGTTGCTTTTGTTATCATCTTCTTTACCTCATAACCATGTTATTTTCGCCCTACCTTCTTATCGTAGTAATTACTACATATATAAACCTTTCTATTTTCGTAGTAATTGCTACATATATTATGGAGTATATATATCAAAACCCAGAACAGAAAGTTTTAAATATCAGGCAAAATTACCATCAATTGAAGAAGATGAAGCAGAAGATTGAATATAATAAAAGCATTCTTGGAAAAACTATCTGGATTCCCAATGGGCAACTTATAATAAATCCTGATAGGATTAGAAAGAAATTTGACAAGGAAATTCTTAAAGACTTGATTAATACATTCAGGAATTTTCCAAAATATCCAGACGAGTTTCCTGATATTATTGTGCCTATAATAAATAATCAACCTATTGACATTGACGGCAAATTTGTAGTTGGAATTCACAATACGATAACTTATGCTTTTCAGAGGGCTAGAAAAGACGCAAGAGACGAGATAAGGGCTAAATTTGTTGAATATAGGGATATTAATGATGTTCTTTTGCAGTCTTATAAGGAAAACGAAGATAGGGGGGATTTGCCAATTATAGACAAGGCTGGCTATATGCTGAGCCTGAAACAGCATCTCGGAACTAATGAAAGGATAGCAAGGCATATTGGGAAGAGCGAGGAATATGTCAATAAGGTGCTTAGAATTGCAGACCTTCCAGAAGACATAAAGCAAAGGGTAAGCGTAGGCAAGGAAAAAGGTAAAATCCCGTTGGTATTTGCAGAGATGATTCACATGCTTAAAGACAAAGGTGTTGCACTTCAAAAGAAATTTTCTGACATTATTGAAAGACTCGACCCAAGTATAAGGGAAGCTAGGGAACTTGCCCATGAGATGAGGGCGTGCAAGGCTGGTCATGAAGATGCTGTCATTGAGCGGTGGAAAAAGAACTTCATGGCAAAACAGAGTCTAGGCTCGATTTCTGAGGCTTTTAAGAGAAAAGGGGGTATAAGCAGGGAAGATGTCAAATCTAAGGAAAAAAGGGCTAAAAAGCACGATATAGGGGCAGTTTCAGATGACTTTGTGCATTATTTGGGTGAGGGAAGTGCTGGGCTTTATAATGTGCTTTCTGACTTCAATGAGCTTGAAAATGCCGTTGGAGAGCTTGAAGTCAAGGACATATATAGGGCTTTGAACAAGAATCAGAAAAAAAAGGTAAAGGAAGCCTTGAAGAACTTTAAATTTTCCAAGAAGAGGTTGATTGACTATTTTCATGATGATTTTGCCAAGAAAATAGAGGCGATATGAGAAAAACAGCATTTTTACTGGTGCTTTTGGTTTTGATTAGCTCCTGCGTTAAGGTTTATTATGATAAGGAATCTCCTCAAAAACAAGATATTAAAAAAGAGGAAATTAAGAAATTGGAGCAGGCTCAAAAAACAATAGAAGATGCTAATAAAACTGATGAAATAAGGATGGGCAATATTACTAGGGCTTTAACAAACAAAAGTTGTAAATTCTATGAATGTGAAACCATAGGTGCTCAAATAGAAGGCATGTGTATTTTGAGCAGGGAATTTCGCCAGAAATACAATATGGAATATACTAAATTAAATTGTTTTGATGTCAAAAACTGCTATAATCTATTAAGGGCTTTTCATAATGTTGCAGAAGAAGATTTGCAGGATGTCAAATGCACTATGAGCGAGGCAGACCAGCCAAAGCCAGTGTGCGAGTGGAAAGATTATGGAATTCCATGCTTAAATATTGATGACTGCTTTGACTGGATTAAAAATTCTTTAATGAAAAGAAATTCAGGAGCTACAGAAGCTGATATTCAAGATGCTATAAAAGAATATAACTTTAAGTGGGTAGTGGTGCGTGAATGAATGTTTTAGCCTAAAAAGGCTCAAATGGTGCGTTATGGATTGTATGGACACCACTGGACATTCTTGGACAAAGTTTATAAACTCTTTGTGGAAATAAGGATAATGGAGGTGTTAATTTGGTATGGCTCACAAAAGAGGAACAGGATAGGATAGATTCTAAGATTGATACCGAAGTAATTAAAAAAACTGGTAAAACTACTCCTAAAACCAGTATATTAGAGATTGTAACCTGTTTAGATGTGGATGTGTTTCTTGTTGATTTTGACCAAAAATTTCCTCAAATTAAGGGAAACCTTAGTGGAATGATTGAATATCCCAAAGGAATAGAAAAAGCAAAGATATTCCTTAGTAGTGAAGATACTCCAGAACGCAGAAGTTTTACATTAGCACATGAATTAGGGCATTTCTTATTACATAAGCCAGTCATTCAAGGAAGATTTAGATTGGATTATCAAATCTATGTTGATGACCAACAATCAAAAGAAGAAACAGAAGCTAATTATTTTGCCGCAAGCCTTTTAGTTCCAAAAGAGAAACTAATTGCTATAATGAAAGAAATAAATATTTTTGATAATATTTCCCAAGTGGCAGATTATTTCGGTGTTTCTGAAATTGTAATACGAAAGAGATTACAATGGCTAAAAAGAAACGAGTAAAATTATCTGAATCTGTTCCAGATTTAGCTAAATTATGGAAGAAATCAATTATAGAAAGATTCAGAGCAAAAGATTCTGAATTTAAGACTTCATCTCCAGATGCTTTGGAAAAGATACTCGACCAAAGACAAAAACAAAGAGAGATATTATTTAACTTTGCTTTATTTTGGACAAGACTATTACTTATTCTTCTTATTTCAATTATAATTTTTCAAATGGCAGTATCATTAATTTCTCATGGAAAAATTATATTAATTGAAAAAACATCATTGAGTATTCTTTCTATATCAATTTTAGGTCAATTCATCGGAGTAATAATTGTTATAGCAAGAGCCTTGTGGAATGACGAACCTTATAAGGAATTTTTTAAAAATAAAAAATAATTATTTAAAACTTTTTTTTAGCAATTCCATCCATCTATTACCACCCATATTAACTCCAATTCCAGCTTTAAGTGCAGGGGTTATTCCTAACGCTGAATGAGGTCTTATAAAGTTGTAATAATTCCTAAATGCAGAAGTCATTAGTTCTGCTGTTTCTTCATTTTGTAAGCCCCTCATTGTCTTAATTCTATCCTGTATCGTTCCGTTTAATCTTTCTATGTTATTGTTATTTGTCCTCTTATCTGTAATGCTTGTAAGCCTTACATGGCTTGTATTCGGCAATTCCTTGACTACTGCCCTGTTGTAAGAGTGCCTTCCATCAGTTATCAAAAATTCTGGCTCTTTTTGTGCTATATCCCTTGCAGTTCCAAAAAACTTTCTTGTATCCCTTATCCTTGCTTTTTTTGAAACCTGTGTTGTTATCAAGAATTTAGTGTCCTCGTCCATAATATTCCAGAGCCACTTCCATTTACCGCCAGCAGAAATTTTCATCTCGTCATGATGCCAGATTTCTTTAAGTTCTGGCTTCAAGGTCTTTACGTAATCGTTTATGATTATGCTGTATTTTTGTATTCGCCTCAATATGTTGCTATGGTCTAATTTCAAGTCGTAAAATTGTAAAAGATGGTCTTGAACTCCTCTTAAAGAAATTCCTTTGAAATACAAATCCAAAATTAAAGTTGTTATTTTTCCGTTGCCTTTGTATCTTTCAAAGTCTTTTTCCTCTATAAACTGCCTGTTGCATCCCTTACACATATACTTTTGTTTAATCCTATTTCCATGCCTTTTTCCATAACCTATTGTATCTTCACAATTGCAATATGGGCATTTTGGTTTTTGATTTACTATTCCTTTATTCTCTACTTTAACTCTCTTGTTGAAGTCAAGATAAAATTTAACTGCGTGGATATGCTTGCAATCCATTTTCCTTTCTTTATAATCGGGGCAGGTGCATTTCCACTTGTTGCCTTTTGTTATTGTATATTCGCCATTGCCATTCTGGGATGGGATTGTAAAAGTTTTTTCATCTACTTTTTTAGGCACATCTCCTTTAGAAATTATTGCATAACCTCTAACTACCCTCATTTGTTCTGAAGCATTTTTGTTTTCTAATATTGATTTTGTTTCCATTTAATTCACCTATTCACTAAGATGAATAAGGTTATATATAAATCTATTCATTTAAATGAGTAGTAGATTATATATATTAAATTGCTATTCATTAAGATAAATAGGAAGATTTATATACTTCATTCATTTAACTAAATGACAGATGGAATGGAAAGAATATTTGCAGGAAAGGATTAATGCAGCACCAGTATTAGCAAAAGAGTTTACTAAAACTGCGTGGACTGAAAGAGCCATTATTTTAAGAATAATGACTTACGCAAACTCTTTCTATGAAAATAGGGGTGGAGATGCTCGTATTATCATTCTTTACGGATTGAGGGGTATTGGAAAATCAACCAGTTTATTTCAGATATATAACCGATTATTGACTGGAAATTTTAATAATACCCTAATTCAATCAAAACAAATTCCACCAGAGAATATTCTTTACTTATCAATAGACCAAGCACAATTAACTACTCAACCAAAAACTGAGAGTATTATATATGATGCAGTAAAAAATTTTTGTGAACAGATACATAACCAAAAAATTGAATCATTGAATAAAAAGATATTTGTGCTTATAGATGAAGCACAATTTGACAAAAAATGGGCAATAGCCGCAAAATCCCTATTCGATGCTTCAAAAAACATTTTCTTAGTAATTACTGGCTCTTCTGCACTAGCTCTGAACATAGATACTGATACAGCAAGACGTTCATTTAAAGAACCACTTTTTCCCCTAAGTTTTATGGAATATGAAGTAATAAAAAATAATGTTTTTCCGCCTTCTGGAACTGCAAAAAATTTGAAGCAATTGGTTTTAAAAAATGATAGGAATACAATTACAGAACTTAATGGTGTTATCAAAGCCATAAAATCAAAAATGAGTGCAAAAGGAATAAACCTTGACAAAGAATTAGCTGAGTATTTGGCACTTGGAGGATTTCCTTATGGGATTCTTGCCTCTAAAGAAGTGGCATATAGAAGAATAGTGGATATGATTAATAGAATTGTTATGCAAGATATACCAGAAGTATCAAACTATGAAAGTGATAGCACACCAGATATAATGAGAATAATCGGTGTAATTGCTCTTAAGCCTTCTGGAGAGGTTTCTCAAACAAAAATTTCTAATAGTTTAAATATATCTGGGGCAAAAGTAAATTCCATTATAGATGCACTTGAAAAAACACATTTAATATTTACTGTCAAGCCATACCTTTCTGCTAAATCAGAAAGTATTAGTAAGGGCTTTAAGTATTATTTTATGTCCCCTACACTATTAAGTGCTATAAAATATTTGAACGGAGTAACTATTCAATCTCAAGAAGAAACTTCTGTTTTATGGGAAAATGCAGTTGGCTCGGTCTTGTATAAGTTATGTTTTACGACTGGGACAATTTACAACCTGTTGTATGATGCAAGAAAAGAAACAAATATTGATTTTCTATTACAAAACCCCTTATCTGGAGAATTATTACCCATTGAAGTAGGTTTAAATAAAGATAACAAACAGATAAATGATGCTGTTGAATATTATAAATCATCTCATGGGATTGTAGTTTCTGATTTTCAGGAAATAAGTTTTAATGACAAAATAATAAAAATTCCATTCTGGCTTTTCTTTTATCTGTAATAAAAAATGAATAACCATCCATAACGCACCACTTCGTCTACCATTCGATTACGCACCAGAACCTTTAAGTGTGCTTAGATTTCTCTGATTTTGTATCAACTTCAACAATAGGTGTGTTTGTGCATCCAACTAGAAGAATCAAAACCAATGCAAAAATTATTTTTTTTCATCTTAATCTCCCCATAAATACTCGCATACATGATAAACTATTGTAAAAGCCAGAATAAAAGACAATGTGTGCCCTATGAGCCAGTAGAAGAATAAAAAGAACCTATTGCCAATACCGAATGCCTTGATTTGGAATATTGTTGGGGTAACGCTGAGGTTTATGTTCGGAAAGTATGGCTGTAGATAATAGACA
>CAZQUK010000199.1:5815-6819 GCA_964596435.1 uncultured Oligoflexia bacterium | reverse complement strand
GTTTTCCTTTTCCCGTTTTGGCATCAGTAGGATACATAAAAACACCGCCATATAGTAAATTACGATGAACGTCTGCAACTAAAGAGCCTATATACCTAGAGGATGTTTCTTTGTATCTGTCCTCAACCTTTGAGCGAATGTAATCGGTAAAGCGCCTGCTTGCTTCATCCCATTTATTATAATTAGTTTCATTTGCTGAAAAGCAGTGACACTTATCGGGTATTTTTATGTTTTCATGCGAAAGAACATATTCTCCGATTTCGGGATCAAGCGTAAAACCATGAACGCCCTGGCCAGTTGTATATACCAACATAGTGCTTGAACCATAAATAATGTAACCTGCTGCAGCTTGCTTTGTTCCTGGCTGTAGAAAATCTAATGCGCTAACGTGTTTTTTTTCGTCTAAACATTTATATATTGAAAATATTGTTCCTATAGAAACGTTGGCGTCAATATTTGATGAACCATCAAGTGGGTCAAAAAGTATAACATAGCGATCCCCGTCTTCATCCGGACTTGATGGAAAAAGCACCACATCTTGTTCTTCTTCAGAAGCAATCCCAGAAATTGCCGGCATCCAGCTGAAGGTTGATTTTATTATTTCGTTAGCGATAGCATCAAGCTTCATCTGCTGTTCGCCTTGAACGTTTATATTATCCCTTGCTCCAAGAATGTCCAAAAGACCTGCTTTTTGAACCTTGGTTGAAATTACTTTTGAAGCAACACCAATTCGCCTAAGCATACTTGAAAAAGCACCTCGGCTTTGCGAGTGCATACTTTGCTGTTGAGCTATAAAACTTTCAAGTGTTTCAAAATCCTTCCAACCCAAATCAGACATCTTCCCCCCTTTTTTGAGTAGTATTTTCTAAAATTTTGAAATTAATAAACCGTTTTTTTACGCTAACACAGAATATTTTTTTTGTGTTTTTAATTATTAAACGAGCGCACGCTGAGCCCAGCCGCACCGCAGCACCACCATTCACCACTATCGTACAAAACTTCTT
>CAZQUK010000199.1:0-5805 GCA_964596435.1 uncultured Oligoflexia bacterium | reverse complement strand
GATAAGTGTGTTGTATGAGCCTGACTTATAAAGATAGTATTGATTTTTTGCGCGTACCTAAAACGATAGACGAAATTCTAATGGCAATTGCTTTATGTCCAATAGGAAAGAAATTTTTGAAGCGCTTTTTGCCTCGCTATAGAGCAGATGATGTTAAGATTTATTTTTTTCCGGAAGAACTTCTTAATAATCTAAAAAGCTTACAATACGATAAAAATCCAACTGGGGCTGTATTTATTTGTCCACAAGACAAATACGATAAGAAAACTATATTAATTGATGGCACAGACAAACTGGCTGTTTTAGTGCCGTTTCTATTTCATGAAATAGTGCACTACCTGGATGACGAGTACGTGGACAAAATTCAAAGTAGTTGTTGGAACAAATACGAAGCAAGAAAACATTATATTATTGAGGCCGAAAAACATGCTTTTTCAATGCAGCACAAACTTTTACAGGAACTTAACACTAAATTTCCTGATTACATAAGCCTTCTAAAATATTCCTATCCAAATTGTTCAGTTTTACACGAAGAATTATCTGACAAAGATGTTGAATTACTTTATGATAAAGTAGCTTAAGGCTTTACTTTTAATGCAGACTTCTTTTCTAGCGAGCCCACTGAATTATGAAGAATTTTTTTTTCGTAGCTGTTTGTTTTATCCAGACAACAACAAGGCGAGGAACCAAGAGTAAATGTTGGTGGAAAAGTTCAGGATTTTTAGTTAAAGAAGACAAATGCTTAAACAAGTAAGACGCAACCCCTATCAGACTCTTAAAAAAGTAGCAAAATATTTTTTAATATTTTTTTCTTTATTGTTTTTAAGCATATCGTTTTCAAAAAATAAGCTCTACTCTGGTGACATATTAGAGCTATTTATTCAATACTCGGCCCTTCACGAACAAAATACCCTTTATTTGGACGATTATAAAAGCGCACTCCCCCCGGAAAGACAAATATACGGGAAAGATAATCATATTTATTCTAAATATGGACTGGGCTATCCTCTTTTAGCAGCCTCCTGGATGAAGTTGCTAAAACTTCTGCACCTTGACCGCGTGCTACTTCGCTATCATACTTTTTTGGTTCCCAATGTTTTTTTATTTTTTTTATCTGGTATTTTTTTCTTCAAGCTACTCGTTTTTTTTTCTGCAAACATAAAACTAAATTTTCTTGCCACCTTTGCTTATCTTTTTTCTACGTTTGCCACTTTTCATGGTGCCACATGGCCCGCAACTAGTTTTGAATGTTCTTTGCTTGTAATTAGTATTTATTTTCTTTTTAAAGCTTTTGAACTTAGCCGTCCATGCTACCGGACTATAAACCATCCTTACTTGATACAAAGCGATAATTTTAAAAACAAGGTCACACGTTCCAAATCTTTATGGACAGATCCTAATAAATTTTTTTTCATCTCAGGAATTATGCTTGCATATGCGGGTTTAAGCAGAACATTTCCTTTTATTCTTGTTCCTGTATTTTTGGGAACTATTTTTTATTCATATTTTGAACTTTCTTCTTGGAAGTTTAATAGAGCCATTCGATATTCCTTGATGCCTATAGTTTATTTTCTTGCGCCGTGTGCCACGGCCTTGTTTTTTTCGTTTTTAATAAACTATTTCAAAACAGGTTCATTTTCGCCTGGTTCCTACCACAAAGAAGAAGCATTTAATACCCCATTCCTGCTGGGCTTTTTGGGTTCTCTTTTTTGGCCGGGAAAAAGTTTTATCTTTTTTGCGCCAATAACAGTAATGGGGGTGTTTATATTACATAAGACTCATTTCAAATCCAGACCCTTATTCTTTATGTCTGTTTTTATTTTTCTGATTTATGCAGTACTCATGTCTAAATGGTGGGCATGGAGAAGTGGACCTGATATTGGCCAAAGATTTTGGATTCCCACAATACCTTTTCTTATTGTTCCCGTGGCTTTTTTACAAAAAAAATGGGCAATTACACTAGCAGGTTTTTTAATTTTAATAGGATGTTACACACAATATAGAATGTACTTTAGTAATCCTGAGGCCACTTATCATGCTATGTATGATGAATTTCCGTATTCTGAGGAAAATCCTGAAGTTGAAAAAATTTTAAAAAATGATTTTTTTAGAATCATCAAAACCACATTTGTGGACCTTGCGTACTTTAAGCATTTAAAATAAATAAACGCACCATACCGCACACCAGTGTCAAAGATTATTAAAAATGATACGCAACCAGCCAAAACATATATCACTGTTTTCAAAGCAATTTATTTGTAACAATTTTTGTTACTTTTTTTAAATAAATGGCTGTTGAAGGGTGAATAAGCGCACGATAATATTTCAGTATGACGGTTTCGGATAACGAATATGAAAACTTACTTCTTGAAGAAACTGAAGGCTTAGGAAGATATTTAAAAACCGTAAGAGAATCAAAAAATATTTCTTTGCAGGAAATTTCATCTTCAACAAGAATCAGTAAATCAAGAATTATCGCAATTGAGGAAGAAGATTTTATAATGTTTCCGGCGGCTGTTTTTGTTCATAGTCTTGTTACACAACTTGCAAAAAGACTTGACCTTCCTCATGAAAAAATTGCAAAAGAATATGTAAACAGATACCGCGAGGCCAACGGCAAACCCCATTAATGCTAACTAAGCTTAATGATAATAGCCACTTGAGTTCTTTTCTCTCAGAGCACCTTTAGGTCTTGAAAAACAATTTGTATCAATGAATGATGTTAAAATGTTTTCAAATATAAACAGGAGCCAAAATGATTTTACATGTATGTCCCTGGTGGCTTGGTTACGTTTTAGCAAACCCCGCAAGAAAACTTTTACATAACCCCACAAAGATTCTGCAACCTTATATTAAACCTGAAATGACAGTTTTAGATTATGGGAGTGCCATGGGGTTTTTTTCATTGCCACTGGCCAAATTAGTTGGACCTGGCGGAAAAGTAATCTGTGCCGACCTTCAGGAAAAAATGCTTAAAAAACTTAAAGAGCGCGCGGCGCAGGCTGGCTTAACTAACCAAATTGAAACAAGACACTGTAATGAAAACGAATTCAACACCGCAGACATCGTAAGTAAGATTGACTTTGCTCTTTTATTTGCGGTTGTACATGAAGTACCCGATTCTGCAGAACTATTAAAGAAAGTATACATCTCACTAAAAAACGAGGGGAGTTTACTGCTATCTGAACCAAAGGGACATGTCAGCAAAAATGATTTTGAAAAAACAATTAATATTTCAAAAACTATTGGCTTTTCTATTAAAGAAAGACCAAATATCTGGAGAAGCCACTCCGTGTTGCTTTATAAGGACAATTGATAAAAAAACCTCTAGCTATTTTTAATAATAACCCTAGTAAGCTTTTCCCTCAGTTGGTTAATATTAAACGGCTTTACTAAATAATCATTTACACCAGAATTAATCGCCTCAGATAATTCATTTGGACTGGCCTTGGCCGTGGCCATTAAGACGGGCAAGGTTCTTGTGCCTGGATCATTCCTTATTGCTCTAAGAAGATCGGTTCCACTCATCTGGGGCAGGCTCCAGTCTGTCATAACAATATCGAATTTTTCATTACCTTCTTCAATTAACAACAAGGCTTCCTCGCCACTTTCGGCTTCAGTTACTTTGCCAAAGCCAATTTTATTTAGCATTTCGCGAAGAACACTCCTAATCGACCCAATGTCGTCAACAATAAGAATTGAGAGGTTTTTGAACTTTAGGGCTTCATCCATAAATATCTAATCAATCTCTACGCCATAAAACTCATAAATTTCCCTTTTTAAAAGTTTTTTAGAGTTTATAATAGTTGTTTTGCACTTATAAAAAATGTCTTTATTTATTTTTTCTTCATCACCGCTGGCGTTTGCTCTATAGAACAGCTCACAGCCGCCCTCATCTAATTCGTTTGTATTCATTTGTGTAATTAAGGTATCAATTTTTGTAATAGAAGAAGATGGTGAGCGTCCAGCATAACAATCCATTTCATCTACAACAGGAAAACTCCAGCCTTCAAATATGCTTGAGGGCTTTGGTTCTGGCCACGAATTTAGGCCAATATATTTATGCTTTTTATTTTTATCAATAACAGCCTTTATTTCCTTATCTTCAACCATCGCTTTTTGCCCTTTAAATATGCACGATATTGTATTAATACGTTTTGTATTGTCGTAATAAATGTTCATACTTGATAGCATGGGAAAATACGGAAGCTCCTTTTCGCTAAGCTCAAAACCCAAATTACACCGAAGCTCTTCTTTTTTCCCATCTACTTTGCATTCTGCATAATTTTGCTTTTTTTCTGCATCATATTTAAGCAGACATTTTTCGTCCGCTCGGTAAAGCAGTTTTGATTCCATTTTTAAGCACCGCTTACCATCACCCAATGTCTCAAGTGGTAAAACAAAAATCACAAGAGATGATATTAGGCTTATTAGAAATACATTTATCTTCCACATACGTCCTCCCTTTGGGGTTTTAATCCCTACCCTTTGCTGTCACTTTCTATTCTCCTATATTTTATTTTTCTTTCAATGTGTGTAAAAAGACACACCACGAATGGGGCTTTCAAATAATTTTTATTTATACTAGAGCCGTTTGAGGCTTTTATTTGTCACAGCGCCGCGCGGCAGTAACGGGTTAAAATAGATCACTTCCAATATAGATTATTTTCTACAAGACCATTAAAGTAGTATTGCATATAGGCCTTTAATTCAGTCTCGTACTTTTTAGTAATCATGGGCTGGTCTTTAACTTCCTCATGTTTACTTGAATGCGGGGTATACTTAAATAGTCTGCTCCCAATTGCGTCTGTGTAAACCAGATAATAATCATTATGAACCAAAACAAAAACACCCGCAATTTTATAAACCGCCACACCTTGCTCGTTTGAAAAAAGAGAGCGGCCAAAATAATATTTTTTATCCCTTTCTATGCCAAGATAATCCAAAACCGTAGGCATAATATCCGCGTGTTGTGATATTTGGTTTGGTTGTTTTACTTTTGGAATATCTTCTTTTGGATGATACAAAATTAGAGGTACATCAAAAAGGCCCAGGGTATTATGATATTCTGGTCTTTTTCCTAGATGTGTGTGATCACCGGTAATAACAAAAAGAGTTTTATCATACCATTTTTGCGTTTTAGCCTTTTCAAAAAAGTGCTCAAGCGCGTGGTCTGTATACTGTATTGTTTTAAGCATTGGTTGGTCTTTTTTTCCTAAAAATTTATTTTTATATTTTTCAGGGATTTCATATGGATGGTGTGAAGTAAGCGTAAAAGCAACGGCCCCAAAGGGCTCATTTAGATCTGACAGCTTTTCCGCAAAATATTGTAAATACGGCTCATCATAAACACCCCACGAACCATCAAAATCCTCCTCAGCGTTTGGGTATTCATTCATTCCATAATATTCTTTAAAACCGCTTATTCGTGCAATACCATCAAACCCCATGGAACCATTTCTTCCTCCATGAAAGAATGCCGTACTATAACCACTTTTCCTTAAATAATAACCAAGACCATATACTGTATTTCCCTGATATATTGATATAGAAAAGGAGCCTTCCTCCATTAAATGTGGAATGCCTGCTAAAATTGCTGGCAACGATGTAATTGAACGTTGTCCGTTAGAATAATGGTGCGTAAACGCAAGGCCTTTTTTTGATAATTTATCTAAAAACGGAGTATACGCATCATACTCGTTTTCAAAACCCACAAACTCGGACGCAAAACTTTCAAGTATAATAATTACAACATTTTGTTTGTTAGCATTTCTTTTTTTTATTTTTTGGGGTTCAATTATTTTA
>CAZQUK010000198.1:0-6858 GCA_964596435.1 uncultured Oligoflexia bacterium | reverse complement strand
CACCGCCCATTGTTGGTGTTCCAGCTTTTGAAAGATGTGATTTTGGCCCATCTTCTCTAATGGTTTGCCCCAATTGTTTTTTTCTTAAAAACCTTATGAACATTGGACCTATCAGCAGACAAAAAACAACACAAGTGATAGCGGCTCCGAAGGTTCGAAAAGTTATATATCTAAATACATTTAAAAAGCTGTAATCAGCACTAAAGGGGTATAAAAAATAGAACAGCATGAGGGGATGCTACAAAATTTTGGAATATGGTGTCAACAGTGTTTTGATAACTGATTGAAAATAAAGGCAAAATTCTTTTTTATTTGGTCAATTCAAGCCTGATTTTTACCCCAGTTTCTAGTTTAATACCAGGATTTGGGTTTTGTTTTTCAACAAAACCGGTGCCAATTACTTGTATCGAAACATTTTGCCCTTCAAAAAACCTAATGGCTTCTCTTGCACTTAACCCCTTGAGTTGCGGCATAAAAAACCCGCTACTTCCGGCTTCCTTGTTTTTGGATTTATTAATTGTGTTATTAATGTCACTGTCTCCATCGAATTCAGATTGTGTTTCTTGAATAAGAGATGAATCATTTTGGGATTCGTTACTACTGCCATGAGATTGCGACGTAATAATAGAGTCTTCGTTTGCCTTATTTTTAGCAAATTGGGCAAGATCGTTGAGCTCTAATTTTTTTGAGGTGACGACATTTATATTTTCTTCCCCGGTTGTTGGCGGCATTGAATATCTGTTAACTACAGTTTGAAAAACTTCTCTAAAAAGAGGCGCTGTTGTTTCTGATGCATAATAAATTCCACGCGGATAATCCAAGAGGGTGAGGATAATTAATTTTTCGGGGGTATTGTGCGAAAATCCAATGAAGGACGAAATATAGCGCGAAGTAGAATAACGTTTTGTTTTTGGATCAACAACCTGCGCTGTTCCGGTTTTTCCCGCAATCTCATATCCGGTGAGAGCAGCCTTAAACCCGGTGCCGGTTTCTGTTGTAACACCGGTAAGGGCCTTTGTTATCGTGGACGTTACTTTTAAATCTAAAATCTGTTTTATGTTTTTTTTCTTTGGATTAAAAACAAGATTGGGTTCAACAAGTTTTCCTCCATTTGCAAAAACAGCATAGGCTCTTATCATTTGAATTGGCGTTACAAGAATACCCTGACCAAAGCCGAGAGTTGCAAGCCTTAGTGGTTTCCATTTTATATTACTGCTTGGTATTATACCATTTATTTCACCTGGAAAACCAAGGCCCGTTTTATTGCCAAAGCCAAAATCAACAAGAGTTTTGTGAATTTTATTTTTTCCAAGTTTAATTGCAAGTTTACCAGCTCCGATATTACTTGAAACCTGTATGAGCTCCGCTAAAGTTATCCATTTAAATTTTTCGTCTTTTTCGGCTTCCGTAATTTTTTTATTTTGAACTATCCATTCACCGTTTTCACCGTAAATTTTATCGGTAATTTTAAATCCGTTTGAAAGGGCACTGGCAACCAGAATTGGTTTCATGGTGGAGCCAGGTTCATAGCCGTCGGTTATGGCCCTGTTTCTTCTCCATGATGACGGGGCGGCTGCCGTATTTGGATTAAAAGTTGGATTATTGGCCATAGCTAAAATATCGCCATTTTCTGCGTTCATCACAATAACTGTTCCACTTTGTGACCGGGTAATTTTAATGTATTCCGTTAAAATACCTTCAATAGAATGTTGAAGTGTACTGTCTATGGTTAATTTAAGTGGTTTGCCCTCTTCGAACCCTTCCGGTTGCAGATCCTTAAGCGAAATGGGTCGGCCCAAAGCATCACTTGCCGCTTTTACAGAAACTTTTTTTCCTCGCAAATGGCTATTCTTCCAAAGCTCAATTCCTTCTATTCCTTCAGAGTCAATATTTACATCGCCAAGAATATGACTTGCAAGGCTCCCTTGTGGATAGACTCTTTTGTTTTCTTTTAATAACCAGAGTCCTTCAATTAACCCACCACTTTGTTTAATAAGGCCCGCTTTTTTTAATACATCTGTTGTCATGGAAGGTATTTGTCTTGCTACCCATACAAAGTGCCCTTTGGATTTTAATTTATTATAAATTATTTTGTAAGGTATACTCGTTGCTTTTGATATATTCATTGCAACTGTTAGCTTGGATTTGATTTTTTGTGGATTTGCAGCAAGACTGTTTACTTCAACATTTACAGCAAGTTTAACTCCGTTTCGATCCTGTATTTCGCCTCTTTTGGGACTTAGTAAAACAGTTTTTTGAAATTGATTGTTGACCAGTTTTTTGAGTTTACTGTCTCCGATGATTTGAATTGATGCGGCTTTTAGCAGGATGGTTGAGGCCATTGTGATAACAAAAAATAAAAGAACAAGTAAACGGGCTCT
Organism: uncultured Oligoflexia bacterium; assembly: GCA_964596435.1. Lineage (GTDB taxonomy): Bacteria > Bdellovibrionota > UBA1018 > UBA1018 > CAZQUK01 > CAZQUK01. Next base: position 4,477 of record CAZQUK010000198.1, on the reverse strand, counting down.
TGGGGATAAATGAAAAAATTTCATTTAAGGTGTACCACCTGCCGGATTGAGGGTTCGTAAAGTTTAAATTTTGTTTTTGCTAGGCGGTCCAGTCTGTGTGGCGATCTGAGGCGAGAAACATCAAGAAGAATTTTATCCTGTTCTTTTTTTAGATTTTCAATGGTTCTATTGGCCTGATGAACGGAATATGTATACTGAATAATTAAAAGTCGCACCCAGATTGTGCTGGCACTAATAACTAAAATAATCGGGATGATCCAGAGTGGAAATTTTTTACTTTGTTTTTTTTCCTTTGTGTTCATCATAAATTATAACTTTTCTGTAATTCTTAATTTTGCGCTTCTTGAACGTGGGTTATTAAGTTTTTCCTCTCTTTTTGCCCCAAGTGGTTTTTTTGTTAACGTAGTAAAACTGCCTTTTTTCTTCAGGTCCTTAAAGGCAAGTTTCACTTTTCTATCTTCAAGCGAATGGAAACTTATTATTGCAATTCTTCCACCTGCTTGGATATTAATTATAGCATGGTTTAACAGATTATCGAGTTCTTCCAGTTCATTATTTACAGCGATTCGAAGCGCCTGAAAGCTGCGTGTGGAGGCATGAATTTTTTTGTGTCTTGCCGCAGGTGGTATGGCCTGAATGATAAGGCTTGATAAAGCTTTCGTGGTTTTTGGTAATTGACCAAGCGACCTGGCCCAAATAATTTTTTGCGATATATTTTTGGCGAATCGCTCTTCGCCGAAATCTTTTAGAATATTTTCAAGCTCAGTTTGACCGATCGTTTCAAGTAATTCTAAACAACTGGGACCATTACTTTTCGGATCAAGCCGCATATCAAGAGGGCCGTCTTTTTGGAAACTTAGTCCACGATTTTCGTCCTCTAGCTGATCGCTTGAAAACCCCAGATCTGCAAGAACAGCTAAAACAGGGTTTTCCCGCATAAAATCAGTAATTTTTCCAAAGGGCATGTTTTTAATTAATAAAATATTTTCTTTGATTTCCTTTTGAAATTTTATCCCGGCCCTTTTTGTGGCCTGTGGGTCCTTATCAATTGCCAGTATTTTGTTTTTTTTTAGGTGTTCATTGCCTGCAAAAATTTTTAACATTTCGCCAGTGTGTCCACCTCCTCCTAAAGTAAGATCCAAGAGCCAGTGTGGCTTTGACGCTGCTGGTAAATTTAAAAAAGGTTGTGTTAGGTATTCACAAATTTCATTGAGCATTACTGGTTTGTGGATGCTATTTTTTTCTTCAATTCCCAGCATATTAGTTAAATGTTGCCATCGCGCAGCAATTTCAGCAAGCAGTCAGTTTTATAATTTTTTTATTTTTGAATCCAGCCATATTGTAACGGGCCCGTCGTTTTCAAGTGTCACATTCATCATTGCACGGAATTGTCCACCTTTTGTTGTAATGCCCATATCGTGGCTTAGCTGAATTGCTTTTTCATAAAATTCGTTTGCCATATTTAGTGACGCAGCATTTGTAAAACTTGGACGATTTCCTTTGTTAACATCCCCACAAATTGTGAACTGACTCACAATAAGGTGCTCACCCTTAGTTTGAAGCAGTGATTTATCAAATTTTCCGTCATTGCCTGCAAAAATTCTTAAGTTTAATATTTTGTTTATTGTCCACTCAAGATCTTTTTCGGAATCATTGTTTTCAACGCCAAGAAGCGTTAAGAGCCCATGTTTTATTTGTGATACAAGCTTATTTTCAACTTCAACTTTGGCAAAATTTACTCTCTGAATAAGGGCCTTCATGTTTTAAAATTTCTTTTCAGTAAATTATTTTACAAACTTGGCTATATTTTGGTTTTTAAAATAAGGATCAAAGTATTCTTTAATTGCCTTATTGGCAATAACTGCAGACTTTACGCGCCAGTATTTTTTGTGGATGGTAAGAACAGCAAATGCAATTGATTTGTCATCCTGGTTTGCGTAGCCCACGAACCAATCATATCTCCCTTTAGGGTTTTGTCCGTCAAGTGAGCCTGTTTTTCCTCCGACGTCAAAATCCTTATAATTCCCCTTAAAAAAATCCTTAAAAGAACTTCGCGATGTTCCTTTGTGGATAGTTTCAGCCATTAATTTTTTAATATTATTATTTGTTTTGGGTGTTAATATTTCTCTGGAAATTTTAGGGTTTGCTTCGTATACGATCTGATCTGTTTTATCGGTTCTAACCCGTTCAACAGCATATGGCTCCATCAGTACTCCATTATTGGCTATTGCGGACGCCATCCACGCTCCTTGAAGCGGACTCATTGTATTTTTGGGTGTGAAGCCTGAAGCACTTTCTGCCCGTCCCCAAATTTCTTCAGGTATCCATGCTCGTCCCTGCTCAACCGGCAGATCAAGTGTTGGATTCTGATTAAAGCCAAATCTTTTTGCATATTTCATAAGGTCTGTGGGTTTAAGAAAAAAAACACCGAGTTTGGCAAATATTGGATTTACGGATCTTGCAAAAGCCTGCTTGAGGGTTAAATACCTTGTCCATTTATTGTACTTGTTATTAAGAACCTGAAACCTATATAGGGTGTGGCTGCGCCCATTATACGGGATGAGATTTTCGGGGCTCATGTGGCCAACTTCAATAGCTGTGGCCGCAGTAACCATTTTGAATACGGACGCGGATGGAAAATTTGCCTTAAGTGCAAGGTGGTCGCTAATTTCTTGGTTTGAGTAACTGACAAGAGCCAGTATTTTTCCGGTCTTTGGGTCTATGGCGGCAAAAACACCAAAATCAGGTTTATAACTATTGAATATCTTAGCTATTTTATTTTCAAAAATTTTTTCAAATGTATAATCCAGATTAAGCGTGCGGGTTTTTTTCCCAGCGTTTACTTTTATTGTTTCTGGAAAACCCGATAATAAAGATTCAGACGCTAGTGCTTGTTTGAGCGTGTTTTTATTTATTTTTGGCAGATTTGAGCTAAACGGAAATAGCTCAAAAGTGTTTATAAGGAAAATAATAAGAGCCGCAAGCGTAAAAAGTGAAACAAATACAACTAGCTGTTTTTTAAGTGCTTTTGTTGGAATTAAGGCTTCTTTTGAATTCTTATTTAGGAATGCTGGTTTTTTTATTAAAAAATTTATTAATGTTCCATGGGCTTTTTGTGTGTGGGCATTATATCTGTGTGGCAAAGTGGTAGGGTTATTAATAAACGCCTGCCTTTTGCTTTTTTGTCTTTGTGGGTCCATAACTATTTACATTACACACAAAACGCGTTTCTTGGAAGATTCTTTGATGCAAGGCTTTGGTTTTGGCAAAGTTTAATTTGTGGTTAAATTTGCCTATAGTTTTTGATAAGTTACTGGTACAGTATTTATAATTATAGTTTTTTTTATAGGGATTAATAATGTTGAGGAAGATACTGGGTTTTTTTTCGAATGATTTGGCAATAGATCTTGGAACGGCAAATACCCTCGTTTACGCAAAAGACAGGGGCATTATAATTAATGAGCCGTCGGTGGTTGCAATTCACCGCAATGCTAGAGGGCAGACCCGGGTTCTTGCTGTTGGCAAAGAGGCCAAAGATATGCTTGGTCGCACACCAGGTTCCATTCAGGCCATCAGACCGCTTAAGGATGGTGTTATTGCGGACTTTGAAGTCACGCAGTCAATGCTCAAATATTTTATTGGAAAATCAAGTGAAAGAAGAACATTTATTCGGCCAAGAATAATTATCTGTATTCCGTTTGGAATTACACAGGTTGAAAAACGCGCAGTTAAAGAGTCGGCACAATCGGCAGGAGCCAGAGAAGTTTATCTAATTGAAGAACCAATGGCAGCTGCAATTGGGGCAGGCCTTCCTATTAAAGAGCCTTCCGGTAATATGATTGTTGATATAGGCGGTGGTACTACTGAAGTTGCTGTTATTTCACTTGGTGGAATTGTGTATTCAAGGTCGGTGCGTGTTGCTGGTGATAAATTTGATGAAAGTATTATTCAGTATATTAAAAGGAAATATTCGCTGTTAATTGGTGAAAGAACCGCAGAGCAGATTAAACTTTCAATTGGTTGCGCTTACCCATTCGAAGAAGAAAGAACCTATGAGGTTAAGGGTAGGGATTTGATAAGTGGTGCTCCAAAAACAATTGAAATTAATTCTGAAGAAATCAGAGATGCTCTTGCAGAACCTGTATCTGCCGTTGTTGATGTAATAAAAACAGCTCTTGAGCGCACACCACCGGAGCTTGCGGCTGATATTGTTGATAACGGAATTATTCTGGCAGGTGGTGGTGCACTTCTTGCAAATCTTGATATTTTAATTAAGGTAAAAACGGGCCTTCCCGTTGCTCTTGCAGAAGAGCCGTTGCTATCGGTTGTAAAAGGGTCGGGGGCCGCACTTCAGGATCTTGATCTTTTAAGAAAAGTAACAATTGTATTAAAGATGTGTTCAGAAAAGACTGATAAAAAAGAAGAAGACAACAAGAAAAACCCCTTTGATGAAGTAAAAACAAATAAGGAGCGAATA
>CAZQUK010000197.1:0-6882 GCA_964596435.1 uncultured Oligoflexia bacterium | reverse complement strand
CACTTAATTTAATGTTTACCTTTCAATTGAATTTTCTCTGAAATATATAAAAAAAGGTAGTGAAAAGGGGGTCTTAGTCAAAAAATACCACAAAAACACAAAACCCTCTTATGCTTAGAGTGTCATATTGTGTTTGTTTCTAATTATTTTTATATGTTTGATCCTGTTTTTAACCCGACCATGTTCTGTATTCGCCGGAATCTTCATCAAATGTTTTATTGATTTCTTTTTTAAGGGTTCCAAGTTTCTCAATAATATCTGGATTTGATGACTCAAGATCAGTTTCCAAAAAATTTATTGCCTGTTTGAGCTTTTTGTCTTTTAAGTAAATAAAAAATATTAGTCGGTTAAGCGTATAGGCGAGATCATGAAGTTCATCACCATGACGAATTCTGATTGGCTTCATTTCTGAGCCGCGTTGAATACTTGTGAGATGCCGCTTAATGTTAAAAAGTGGACCTGAAATTTTATGCGTTCCAATTACTCCAATAAAAAACAGAAAAATTGATAAAATGGCAAGTGAGATTATTATTTCGTGCTGCAAAAACATAGCACTTGGTTTAACTATTTCAGAAAGGACCTGGATGCTTATTTCACTGGGTAGCTTGGTTTCAACAGCCTGATAAACCGAAATGTAGGCCAAAAATCCCATTATGCAAAAACAAACAAGACCAATTCCCATGAGCCAAAGACCATATTTCATCTGAAAACGTGGATCTACAACAAACCTGTATCTTAATTTTCTTTTAAATTTTTTCTGATCTGCCATGTGTATAAATTTCAACTTTCTTAGGATAAATGTCAAGCATGCGCCAACAATTAATAGGCAGCAAAATTACGCCAATGGTTTAGTAATCAAAAATCAGGATTTGTGCCGACAGCTTATTGCAAAAGACTGGCTGGAGAAAATATTGATTCTTCAATTTTTTCATCCGCCTTTCTTTTCATAAATACAATCTCGGTTTTAGAAGCAACACTGCCGTTTGGTTTATAACTTGAAATTAACACCTTTTTTGGGCGCCAAGCACCGCTCTGGTTTTCGTAGCCTGAATTCTCAATCGTTTTTAGCAAACGGTCGCGCATTCCCAGTAGGTCCACGCGGCATATTATTGGCCTTTTTTTGCTAATAGATAAAATGCGTTTTTTATAAGGGTTTGATGACTTTTTTCTGGGTATGGATACAATTGCGTAAGCATCCTCTTCACAGGCTTTTTGGGCCTTTGCGACATACTCTCCTTCTGTTACAAACTGATAGATAAATTTTGAATTACTTTCCATTTTCAGATCAGAATAGGAAAGGTCAGAATCAAGAACACCGTCTGAATCATTACTTGATGTAATACGGTTAACTTTTTTAAAACTAGAAAGATATATCCATTGACCGGTTTCATTTTCCGACTCGAGAGTTAAAATTTTTGTTCCCTTAAGGTTACCGGGTGCGGAAATATTAAGAAGCGTGCGGTTTTCATTTTTTTTGGGGCTTGAGTAGTAGATTGTAAGTTTTCTGGTTTGTGTTCGCTCCTCTCCTTTAGCGTCAAATATTTTCATTATCACTTCTGTTTCTTCGTTTTTAATTTGATTTGCGTTAGTGACATCATCAATAACTTTTTGTGCATCAGGTGCCCCTGTTTTGGTTGCAGCAGCTTTTGCTTTTGGTACTGCTTTGACAGCTGCTTTTTTTGCAGGGGCTGCTTTTTTTGTTTTTTTAGCTATTGAAATATCATTTAGCAGAAATGAAAAACTAATTACGATGACAATAAGACTGTATGGAATTTTTTTAAACATTACTTCTCCTTGATGCTTGCGCCTAAAATGTTTTAAACCTACGGGGTTTGGAACCTACTTAAATTTTCGGTTCTTTTTTTGCTGCCGTCAATAGCAAGCTTCGGTCTGATTACATAATTATTTTTCAGTGTTAAGTACAACTATTAATGAATTTGGCCCCCGTCTATTTTAACGAGGTGCTTCTTTCGTTTAGACAATATGGTTTTGGCTTACTATTCGTCAATTTTTGTTTTGTTTTTTTTCTAAAAATCAGTAGGTTGGGTCGGAACAGAAGCAAAAGTGCAGGCATTGCAATGAAGGTGGCAGCAATCACTATTAGCTGGTTGGAAACCAGTAAAAAACCAGACATTCTAACCATTGGGAAGGTCGACATTAGAAGAGCAATTAACCCTAAAATGTTGGATAAAGCATCGAAAACTATTGTCTTGCCGTGATTTCTGACAGTCTCAAGAAGAAGCTTCTGATATAGTTCCCGATTCGGACGATTTTCTATCATGTTTTTTGAGGCATACTCTAAAAGAGTTGCTTTAAAATGCATTAGTAAGTGAACACCAAAATCCACACCAACACCAATTGCAAAAGTTGTAATTGTTGAGGTTGCAATATCAAGAAAAATATTATTGTAACCCATTATTGCAAAAGTAATTAAGCCTGCAAGTGCGCTTGGAAAAACGGCTGTAAGTCCGAGCGTGATTGATGAATTAATAACAGTGCATAAGAGAAAAACAATAACGAAACAAAGTATAATACTTTGGACCTTATTTGAGACCATATACTTGTTGGCCGAAATTGCTACAAGTGATTCTCCACCTAGTGCCGCGGTCATTCCTTGCGGTGTTTCTTTTTTCAGTACTTTATGAAGTGTTTTTGCTTTTTCCTCAAGCACTTTGGGATGTGCATCTGCAGGAAGTACCAGTCTAATGCTAAACTGGGTTCTGCGACCCTTGTCTGCAACAATACGTTTTAACTTTTTTTGACCTGTTAGAAAAACCAGCTGCTCCACTTGCTGTTTGGTTTTTGGTAACTCTTTTACCCCGGTCATTGCCTCTTGGAGTTCCTTGATAATATCTGAAAAAGCGGGAAAAACCTGTATACCAGGAATCGTTTCTATTTTTTCTTTAAGGTTTGACAGCTCTTTTAGGGCTGAAGGATCATAAAATGTTTTGTTATCATCTCTTTTGGCAACGACAAAAAAAGATTCGGTTGTTCCAAAATTATTTGCATATGCATTGAACCCCTCTCTTGGGGGTGATCCGTGTGGAATGCCCTTTTCGGGTTCGAATTTTGCAATAATTTTTGAGGCTCCATTAACCCCAACCACAGTGACAGCAATAACGAAGAGCAAGGTGAGTTTATAATGGTATATTGCGGGTTTTGAAATAAAAACAACTAAATTTTGCACCAAATTTAATGGAAGTTTTGATAAAAAACTTATTTTCTTTTTGTTTGTTTCGACCGGTTTGATTGGGTTCCCAAAAATGTAAATTAATATTGGTATTAAAACAAAAGAAAAAATGAAGGCCAGCGTAATACCAATTGATTGCAGTATGCCTATTTCACGAATGTCCTTGATGTCAAAAACTAAAAGCGAAATACCGGTTAAAACAGAGGTTATTGAAACAGTCAAAAGAGGAATTGCGTACTGATAAACTGCGGCTCTGATTGCCACGCGTCTGCTTTTTACAAGTGCCAACTGCTCTTTTATATAGGTCATTACGTGTATCGGATACGAGCTTCCTACCGCCATTATAATGATGACGATGTATATGGAAGTTGGTGAAAGCGGCAGACCTATAAAACCAACAAGACCAAAGGTCCAAGACGCTGAAAGCAAAACGATCAGCAGCGGCAAAATTGTTCCAAGCGCTGAGCCGGAGTAGAAGAAAAAAACTAAAAATAAAAAGCTTATTGCAACAGCGGTGACCCAAATCATTTCTGACCTGGTCTTCTGTTGTGAGTATTCCATAATTAAAAAATCACTTGTGACGTTTACTGCTATGTCTTTCGTTGAATACTCTTTCGTTATCCGTATTGCTTCATCGTATACGCCTTTTAAAATTTCTTTTTTCAAAAGCGAATAATCCGGATAGCTTTTTCTGCCAATTGGAACAATAATAATTGTTGCGGTCCGAGCCTTATTGAAGATTATTTTATTTGCAATAGGGTGTGAGTCGACGTCTTTTATTAAACTTTCTATTTCGGTATCTGTTTCAGGAAAAGGATCAAGAAGCTTTTTTATTTCAAAACCATCTCGTTTCCCGGTTTTCGGGTCCTTTGTGGGCAATATTTTTGTAATCGTACTTAGGCTTAAAATGTCGTCTGGAAACTCCATGCCGGGTATGTAGCGGGCCTCTTCTGTAATGGCGTCAATTATTTCGAGCGCTTTTTTTGAAAAAATATTCTTAGCTGTAATTACAAATACAATGTTTGTTGCCCCTCCAAAATAATCTGAAAGAAGGTGGTTGGCTTTATATGCCGGGTCACTTGTGGGAAGTCTGATAATATCAATGGTTTCCGTTTTTAACTTCGTGATACCCAAAACTGCACCAATTGTTATAACCAAGATGACTGTCAGAATAAACCTGCGATAGTAAAGAAAAATGTCACTCACCTAAGTGCTGTCCTTTTTTGAGTTTTAACCAACGAAGTAAAGTAGCTTTTTTTGTTTAAGGTTCTGATCATTTTGTTTTTTAGTCAACAAATCTTTGAGTTTTCATGTGCTTATGTTTTTTAGAACACACAATTATTTATTGTCCATGTCGCGCCGCATAACGCCTATCGAATACTTAGTTTTCGTATGTTTATTCCGATATGTCCTGTATGGGGCTGCGTTTCTCTTACCGCATATTTTTTTGCTTCAAATACAGTGCTTTATTAGTTTTATTCACAAGTATCAGCACTGCTGGGGGTATTAAAATATTTTCTAAAACTCAAGACCCACTGAATTACGTGAAAGTTTTAGCAGTCGCTTCTGGTCAATCACTAAATACAACAAAAACTTTAGATGATAGTAAAGACGCTGCGGGCTATTTAAATAAATTTGATGTTAGCAGTTGGAAAGAGTGGGGTCCTCATGACCGGATAAAATTTGCAGTTTTAATTTTAAGTGAACTAAAGGTCGGAAAACAATGGCTTGCCGCTTACAAAAAATCCATGGGCTATAAAACCGAGAAGGAAATTTTTAAAAACATTAAGCCGGGCAATGTTTCAAGAACTGAGGCAGTATTAACCAGATACTTTGACACAATAAGCGGTAATGAAAAACGCGAGCGTGAGGTAACTGTATTTTTAGAGCTTGAACAATCCTTAGAAGAAGTAGTTATGGATCTAGGGCACGAGCTTGTGCATGCAAGTTTAAGACCGGCGTGGGACCCTTACGACCCTGACCTTACACCTTTTAGATATATTAAGGCTTCGATTGAGGGGCGCGGGGGCGAGCTTGAAGCTGTAATGAACGAATGTAAAGTTGCAATGGAACTTATGAAAACTTTCGATATGAAAGTTAATCGCTGTAAGCGTTATTTGCATCCATCAACCCAAGAAATATCTAAAATGGAAATTAAAAAAGATTTTTATAGAGTTGGAAACTGGGAAACCCAGTTTGTTTTTGAGCTTGGTCATGATTCAAAGCAATTTCCTTTACTCTCAGGGGAAGATCCTGAACTTTACTCGTCAACAGGCAGGGCGCCATATCCAGTGGCGCTTCTTGAAGAATACAAAGGTATAATTAAAAGTGCATGTGAGAACTCTTATCAAAGAATTGTTATGTCATCGACTGACGAAGGGCGCAGACCGGCTTCAAAAATTATTGGAAAAGCGGTTAGTAAAAGTAAAAGGTTTTTTAAAAACAGGTGCGCTGACTGGTTCTTTGCAGAAAAGCACAATAAAAATAATGATTCGGATAATAAGGATATTTTTAATTTTCTAAGTTTCTATTAGGGGGAAAAATGGGGCTTAAGTTTTTACTTCATAAACACAAAAGGGTTGCCGCGGTTGCAATTGTGGCTACTGTTTTTGGTGTCTTGGGCTTTATGCGTTTTGGTGTTTTTAATAGAACACAAGGGGCCACGCGCCTTCCGGCATCAACTCCACCCGTTGCTGCTGAGCAAAGTGATCTTTATAAACAACACCCTGGAAGTGTTTTTTTAACCTTGAGTTCACACTTTCACACCAAAGGTACTATGCATACTGGCGACAATGACAAACAGTATATCACTGATGTGTTCGGCTTGATTATTCAAAATGCGCATGAAATTGCTAAAAGTGACTACGATGAGGACAACAAATGGACCTATTACGCTTTTCTTGTTGCGGCCCTGACTGTACCTTTCCACGAGAGCCAGCTTATGCATTTTCGCTCCTCTTTGGGAAAAAAATGTTATTGGAAAACAAATGCCGGTTTAAAATTAAAACAATTCAGACCAGCTTATTGGCTGTTTACAGAGTATCTTAGAGATCCACAGTTTCCAATTGTGCCGGATTGCGGGCGCCTTGAGGCGGATTCCGCTTACACACAAATTCTGGCTTCGTATCAGTTGCTGGATATGGGTGTTATGCAGCTCAATTTTAACTATAATCAGGACCACGTAATAAGTGGTGGTTTTTTTGATTTAAATGCCACAATCAAACATGGACTTGGATACTTGTATGATGGTTTTAGCCAGATCAGATTAACTTATTCAAGATATTCCTGTATAAAAAGTGGGAAGTTTTTGAATTTTAGTAATCTTATCAGGGGAACCTGGGCCGGAAAATATAATGCGGGGGGGGTGACCAAGGGCAAGGTTTGCAGGTTTTCCTCAAAATCGGACCCAAGAGATACAAATTTTCTGATGAACTTAAAAAAAGTTCTTTGTGAAGATGGTGACTATTACTGGAAAGAAAAAAAGAAGCTTTGTTACGATGCCAAGAAAAAAACAGCTAGTGCTTTTTACAGAAAAGGTGTTAGTCATTATCACAAATATCTAGAGGGGGTTGAAAAAGAGGCGCTTGATGAAATTGTTGAAAACTTTTTTAAAAATACAAATAAGCGTGAGGCTCTAGAAAAAGTTTTAGAAAAAGGTTACAACCAGGTGGCTTTAGATCCTGAAGTTATTG
>CAZQUK010000196.1:0-6904 GCA_964596435.1 uncultured Oligoflexia bacterium | reverse complement strand
AACATTGTGAATACAGATTGTATCGTATGACATTTGAGAACATAAAAAGCTTTGTAAGACTAAGAGGAGATGATGTTAAACACATATGCAGATTAAGAAACACACCCGATGGAAATATTTTAAAGGACTTTATGGAAAATATTGATGCATGCTTAAAGGACCCAAGATTATGCGTTTATTCACCAGAAGAAGTCTTTAATGTTGTTGATGCTAAACTTTCAAAATTCTATGATGATCTTATTACAAAGAACGGATTAAAAGATCTTGCCGATAAAACGACAGGTATAGTAGATACTGGCGGAGAAGTAATTACTTCGGCTGTCGAAGACGTTGGAGATTATATTGCCGACAAAAATCCACTTTGGAAAAAATATCAAGTAACCGTTCCTCCAAAATTTAAACTTAAAAACAAAAACAACGATTGCCAAATTAATAGATTTGGAGTTATGGCGTGTAAAAAGTAGGTTCATTTCATCATCCCGCTTAACAAAAGCTGATGTTTATGCTCTTTCAAATTCGTTAACAAAAGTAGAAATCCCAGAAAAACTTACAGTTACCAAAACCACAGCAGCGGATGTTTCAAATCTTGGAAAGATTTCGATAAGCATGCCTAAAAATGATTCGCCTGTTATTTATTTTGCAAATATATCGTTGTGTTATTTATATTTGAATAAAGAAATTTGTTCTACTGTGTTTGGAGATCGAAATTCAGTTAATATTTATGGAATAACGGGAATATCTGAAAACGAAATTCAAACTATGACACCACAATTAAAAGAATATAATTATAGAAAAAAGATTTTTATTTCTGCATTAAGGGAAATCTTTCTGAATAATAACGGATTTGTTGGATATATGGGTACAATTTCACCATCAGGGCCTAATGATGTTATTAATCCAAGGTACATGACATCAGCAAACGGAATATCAATGAACGAAAATCGTGGCGGTTATTGTGACACAGTTTACACTTGGCTAATTTACCCATATATTGTTGATGCTTTTCTAGACCAGTCTGATTTTGATTTTTTTTCTGAATACAATGCACTAGTTAATAAGGAAATTAATTCAGAGCTCAAAACCACGGCAAAGCTTGGCGATGAAGTATTTTATGTCGCACCAGGAACTCCAGAAGGAAAAACCGAACATCGCGATATGTTTCTAACATATTATAATGATAGCGATGTGGTTTGGACATATTCTTTGCCCTCAATTATTTCTCGTATAAACATGTGAGATGCGTATGGTTCTAAAGAACGAAAAATTAACTATTTAGGCAGAATATTGCAAACAATGCTTAAGTGAGCAGGATCATGTAAGAACGGCGGTATGTGTTTATGTGTGCGTGAACTGGCAAGCTATCAACAATGGCAAAAAATCTCACGCAACAAAAGCTTGAAAAAGAAATCGCAAAAGCCAATCCAAAACTTGTAACGCCTGAGCGCGTAACATATAAAACTGAAAAACGTCTTAGCGTCAGCTTTGGAGTTGAAGAGGCAGTGTATGAAAAATTTAAAAAAGTAAAAGATATAGTATCACAAAAAAAACGACACTCTGCCGGCCTTGAAGAAGTGTTTGAGGAAATGGTAAAGCCTATCTTGAAAAGCATGATCCAGAAGAAAAAGCCAAGCGCTGGGAGGCGCGTGAAGAGAAGAAGCTAGATTCAAAGGAGTGCCCCCAAAAGCCTGACCAAAAGGCCTACGCTCAAACACCTGATCAAAAAACACATCCATCGCCTGTACTAAGTACAGGTAAATGTACGGGTACGGCGCGAATAATAATACCGGCACACATCAAACACGCACTAAAATCCAACTTCAAGCGGCAACCTCACGCAGCAACTTGCGTGTTGTTTTATCAATGTGCGAAAAAATCTTATCAGTGAGCACCTTTTCGCCACTGCGTTTATGTCCCTTAATCCAAACAATTTGAGGAGTAAGTTCGTCAAACAATTTAAAAAATTTTAAATATAAATCTGCATTTGAAAGCAGTGCTCCTGTTTTGCGGCTTTTAAAATCACGTTCTTCAAGCCTCCCCCGCCGGGAAGGAAGTTCACATGCAGTTTTACAATCCGTATACAAAGTAATATCACAATCCGCTCCCATTCTTTTTGCAGCGTTAAGTGCCAAGATTATTGAAGTCACCTCAAGTCTTGTACAATTCGTGTTTTTATATAATTTAGTTTTTATGGGAAGTGTTCGGATATCTATTGTATCCACCAAGTCCAATAATAATAAATATCCACAAATGCCCGTACGCGTTTTTGGATTAAAGCTAGCATCTGAAAAAATCTGCAATTTTTTTGTATTCATTTAAGTGGTCATACTATTTGGTTATGGCCAGTTACCCGGAATTAGAAGCTGTAATAACTGGCTCAAGCGTAAGTAATTATATTATCCCAAGTGCGGAGCATTATAAAACGAGAGATGTAGGTAATTTAAAAAACCTACTTTGCGCATAATAACCCACCGCAAAACAGCCCGTGCCGCAAAGCGCATTGCGCAGAACAATTCCTTTTTAGCTTACATTTTTTCTGCCTATATGAAATAGAAAAGACTGAATAAGAGAAGGGGGCAAATTTATGTCTGAAAAAATCGGAATCGTTGGATATGGCTCTTATGTGCCAAGATATCGTATAAAAGTTGAGGAAATTGCAAAGGTCTGGGGGCACGATGCTGAAACCTACAAACGTGGGTTAAAGCTCATGGAAAAATCTGTGCCAGGTCCAGATCAAGATACAATCACAATGTCAATTGAAGCTGCAAGAAATGCAATTAAGCGCGCAAAGATTGATCCACAAAAAATCGGTGCACTATATATTGGTTCTGAATCACATCCTTATGCAGTAAAACCAAGCGGCACTGTGGTTGCAGAAGCCATTAATGCAATTCCTAACATTCACATTTCAGATCTTGAATTTGCATGCAAGGCAGGAGCGGAATCAATGTTTATTGCTTATTCACACGTAAAATCAGGTGTTGTTGAATACGCAATGGGTATTGGTGGCGATACTTCTCAAGGCGCACCTGGCGATGCTTTAGAATTTTCAGCAGCAGCAGGTGCCGCAGCTTTTATTATGGGTAAGAAAAATGTTGTAGCAACCATTGATTTTACACATTCTTTCACAACAGATACCCCGGATTTCTGGCGCCGCGAATACATGCACTACCCACGTCATGGATCGCGTTTCACAGGGGATGAGGCTTATTTTGTTCACACAATTGGTGCTACAAAAGCTATTCTTGAAAAATCAAGAATGAAACCCCAGGATTTCCAATACGCTATTTTTCATCAACCAAACGGTAAGTTCCCACAACGCGTAGCTCACATGCAGGGTTTTACAGATAAGCAAATCGAGCCAGGTTGGTTATCACCACGTCTTGGTAACACTTATTCGGGCGCTTCCCCGCTAGGACTTGCTGCAACTTTAGATGTTGCAAAACCAGGCGATAAGATTCTTATGGTTTCATACGGCTCAGGCGCCGGCAGTGATTCATTTATTTACACTGTTACTGACGAAATCAATAAGGTTCGCGACCTTGCACCAACCACTTGTTTTTATCTGGATGAGAACAAGGTTTATATCGATTATGGAACTTACGTAAAATATCGCCGCAAGATCCGCAAAGGTTCGGACGAATAATACAGGCAAAAATTAAGGAAATTAAAAGAGGAGAATTACAATGAGAGATGTTGCAGTAATCGGAATAGGAATAAACAAATGGGGAGAGCTTTGGAAAAAATCACTTCGTGACATTTATGTAGAAGCCGCACTTTATGCAATTGCAGATGCTGGTGTTGATAAAATCGATGCCATGTATGTTGGCTGCATGACAAGCGGACTTTTTACTGGTCAGGAGCATTTAGCTTCACTACTAAGTGATTATTTAGGCTATGGCCCAATCCCAACAGTAAGGCTTGAAAGCGCATGCGCATCTGGCGGCTTGGCTGTGAGGCAGGGTTTTATTGATGTAGCCTCTGGCATGAACGACATAGTTCTTGTCGGTGGGGTAGAAAAAATGACAGACGTTGATGGTGGGGCCGCAACTACAGCTTTGGCCGCAGCTTCTGATTTTGAGTGGGAAGCTTTTCATGGTGCAACTTTTCCTGGCATTTATGCAATGATGGCTCGCGCACACATGAAAAAATACGGCACCACACGTAATCAGCTTTCACATGTTGCTGTAAAGAACCATGCAAATGGAAAATTAAATCCAAACGCGCAGTACAGACAAAACATTACAGTTGATTTTGTTAATAACGCCGCAATGGTTGCCGAACCTTTAACACTTTTTGACTGCTCACCAATTACAGACGGTGCGGCTGCAATTATTATGTGCCCGCTTGATATGGCAAAAAAGATCTGCAAAAAACCAATCATAACACTTAAAGGTTCAGGGCATGCAACAGGTCCAATAGCGCTTCACGATAAGGATTTAACGTCAATTGAATCCACGGTGATTGCCGCTCAAAAAGCCTATAAAATGGCTGGTGTCGGACCAAAAAACATTAACATTGCAGAAGTTCACGATTGTTTTACAATCGCAGAAATCATGGCAACTGAAGCTTTAGGCTTTTTCGAAAAAGGTGATGGTGGTAAGGCCGCAGAACGTGGTGACACCGCACTTCACGGCAAAATGCCAATAAATACTTCAGGTGGCTTGAAATCCAAGGGGCATCCTGTTGGAGCAACAGGTGTTGCACAGGTTGTAGAGGTTGTTACACAACTTAGGGGAGATGCAGGCGATAGGCAGGCTAAGAATCCAAAAGTTGCGCTTACACAAAACATGGGTGGCAGTGGCGGAAGTTCACTAGTTCACATTTGGGAGGTTTTATAATTATGTCAGATTCAATTTTTCCAGCAAGAAATTGGCGTGAATATAAACATCGTTATCGTTTTGAGGGATCAAAATGCAAAAAGTGCGGAATGATTATTTTTCCGGACCGTCTTATTTGCCCAAAATGTAAGCACCAGGAGTTTGATAAAATTGATCTTCCAAGAGAAGGTAAAATTTTAACTCACACAGTGCAAAGAGTTGCGCCTTCGGGTTTTGAAGACGACTCTCCGTACATTGTTGCAATAATTGAGCTTACAAACGGTTTGCGTTTAACCGCACAGGTTGCAGATATAGCACCTGAAAAAGTTGACAGTGTAAAAACTGTAACCTTAGAAACCCGCCGCATTCGCGAAGAAGGTAACAGCGGTGTTCTTGCATACGGCTATAAGTTTGTACCTGTAAGATAGAGTAGTTTGCGAGAGCAATAAAAATAATTGTATTTACTAGCCCAAGAGTGGCGGCTTGGGGCCGCCTGAAATATATAAATGTAATTTCAAAAAAAATGAAATCCTTGCAATAAATCCATACACTTGCTTGTGGGGCAGTTCATGGTTAGTTTGTTAAAAAACAAGCCCTTGACTGCGTGTCGTATTTGGCGGATAATTACGACATATGTACCAACGTATTTGTAATCTACCGAAAACAAATAGTTTTTTCTTGTTTGGAGCAAGAGGAACTGGAAAATCAACGCTTCTTCTTAAGTTCAAGGAACAACTTAATAGCAATATGTGGATTGATTTACTTGATCCTGAAACAGAAAAAGAACTCTCCATTCGCCCATCAAAGTTACAGGAGTGGATAATTCAAAAAGGAAAAAGTACGCCGGAGTGGGTTATTATTGATGAAATTCAAAAGATCCCGGCGCTTCTGGATGTTATTCATAAACTAATTTTTGAACATAAAGTAAAATTTGCGCTAACTGGTTCGAGTGCAAGAAAGCTTAAACGAGGTAATGCCAACATGCTTGCCGGACGAGCATTCGGATTCAAGCTATATCCACTAAGCTTCCTAGAATTAGATTCTGATTTTGATATTACGCATGCCTTACAATGGGGACAACTGCCCGCAATATTCAAATTTGACAACGATATAGATAAAAAAAGATTTCTTTATTCATATGTACAAAACTATATTAAAGAAGAAATTCTTGTGGAACAGCTAATAAGAAATATCGAACCATTCCGTTCTTTTTTGGAAGTTGCTGCGCAATCAAATACAGAAATAATCAATTACGCAAAACTAGCTCGCGAAGCAGGCATTGATCCCAAAAGTGTTGAGCGTTATTTTGAGGTTCTTGAAGATACATTGGTTGGTTTTATGTTGCCTCCCTATTCTAAATCCATCCGAAAACGGCAATTTCAAAAACCAAAATTCTACTTCTTCGATGTTGGAGTAACTCGTGCCTTATCAAATTCACTTGATTCTTTGCCAATACCTAAAACGTATGGATATGGCAGACTATTTGAACAGCTTGTAATTCTTGAAGCGAAAAGATTAAATGATTATTATGAAAGAAACTATAAGTTTTCCTATCTTCGAACAAAGGATAATGTTGAGGTGGATCTTGTTCTTGAAAAAGGGAAAGAAACTGTTTTAATAGAAATAAAATCCACAAATAATGTTATCGCAGATGACATAAGATCTCTAAAAAATGTTGGAAAAAAGCTTAAAGCGCGTAAGATTGTTCTTTGTAGGGAAAAAAGATCTTATCAACAAGATGATATTCATATTCTTCCGTGGAAAGAGGGGCTTAAAGAAATTTTTCAAAATAAAAATTTCGCAACAACTTAATAATTAAGAAAATATTTATTTGGTATTAACCATAAAAATAATTTTTTTATGATTCCCAAATCTGTTTGGTTTTGAGAAAACTTTTTTGTCGTCAACATATATTTCAAGCTCAAAGTATATGCCACTTGTCAAGCGGTCATCAGCATTGTCTATTATATACTTAGCAAGTAAAGTTGGATCGTTTTTTAGCTGATTTTGAAATATTTCATCAAGTGTTTCGCCTTCAACTGAAGCAAAAATTGTTTTTGTATGTAAATTTATAGTTAGTGGATCCT
>CAZQUK010000195.1:1373-6932 GCA_964596435.1 uncultured Oligoflexia bacterium | reverse complement strand
ATTTTGCTCAAATAAAAAATTACGTAAAAATGACCGGGAACTGATGTGCGCGCGATTGGCCACTGAAATCTTTCAAAATCCCCATATCAGCCATGGACTCCTTGCCACGTTTGACATGTGGAAAATACAATGTCGACTTTGAATTGGAAAGAACATGCAGCCACGCACCAGTGCCATCACTTAAAAAGCACCCAAGCTTATCAGTTCCAGCCAGGATTACTAGATTTTTGGGGCTAATAAACAAAAGAAACACCAACATAAACAAGATACGGAAGGATTCTGTAACGAAAATTGCTTTCGGCAAAAGTAAAAACGCCGACATCACCCTCAATGTTAAGCTCCAGATGACGTGAGATATAAAAATCAATCCCTGGATTTAGACTAATACCTCCATATGTTCCTACAATATTTTTTTCGTCGTCATCCTTGGCGTTTGGATTATATGCATAAAAGTCACGTTGAGAAATACCCATCCCCATATATAACGCCAGGCGGTCCCTAACCTGACTAAATTCTACACCGCTCTTCCTAATAACATTGGTGCCCTTACCCCAAACATAGTACCTCGAGGAAAAATCAAGACCTCGCAGTGGTATGGTACCACTTGCGTAGTCAAACTCCATCTTATAACCAATACCGGCCGAAAAACTTGATGTTAAATAGTACTGCAAAAATACATTCATCCCGCCATAAGTAAAAGTGCTCCCACCAACCGGACCCTTGTTAACAAGCATCCCCGACGAAAAGCGCACACCAACTTTTGGCGAATAGTAATACTCAGTGTCTCTAGCCTGAGAATTCAGGCTAAAAAACAAAACTAAAATTAACGGCAAAAAGTAGTTTTTGTGTGATTTCTCCATTATACCCCTTAAGCGGCAGGAATCTCCTCAACACCGGCTGCCCGTTGTTGTGCTGCTGAAACGTTTAGAGAATATTTCCCCTCTTCTGCCTGAACCCTTAGATAATCAATAAATTCCCTGCAGGTTTCCTCAGCCTTTTGAAGCATTGAAGCATCCGACTGTTCCTCAAGTCTGCCAACAAAGTCACTTACCATAATCTGAGCATTACCTTCAGGAATAATATCAAACAAATATTTTGCAACATTTTCAGGTAAAGAATAAATTATCTCGGCCTTTTGTAAAGACGCAAGTGAGTTAAAGACTTCCTTTAAGTATTTTTGTGGTACTTGTAAAATTTTTCCCGGTGTCCAAATACGCTGTTCAACCAAATCTGAAAGCAATGGTGATATTTGTTTAATTTCTGCCATGCGCCTGTCTACATCGTGTATCCCACCCGAAAATAACGATGGTAAAACCGATTCAAGCACAGTTGTTGAAAGATAACTGTCCTGATCTGCCGCCATATCAATAAACATTGTTTTGGCAGGAAACAATTCAAGAATTCTGTTTACAGCCGTGTTAATCTCCTCAAGCGACACTCTGGAGCCTGCAATAATTTTTTTCCAAGTAGTAATATCAAGCTTTTCAAGCCCAGCAATAATACCTTTGCTCCATGCATATTCAACAGCAACTCTCCACGCTGCCGGGGTATCAACTTTTCTTGCTGCAGAAAATAAATCTTCCGGTCTTAAAAAGGTTAATTTCAAATTAAGTTCAGGTGGTAAATGCTTTTCACAAAAACCTTTTCCTTCAATCTGAAATATTGCCAACCTCTCAATAAAACCACGCAACCAAATATTTGCACTCTCTTCCGAGAACAACCCGGAAGAAGCACTTTTGGTTGTTAAAGATTTAAGTTTTCTGATGCGCTCAACACTTAAACTGCTTTTAATAAGTCTCTGTTCATCCTTATTTAATTGAGGAAGCAGCCATTTAAGGGCCATAAGATCGTCTGCATCGTTAGTAAGTGCCCTGGTAAAAAGCATGGGCGATTCTCTCAACACCTCGCGCACACGAATAAAGTTCTTGTTAAAATCCTCTTCCGATGTGGGTTCAATTTTTTCGGACTCAACCCTGGGCGCAACCTCTGCAATGTCATCTTTTGTTTCTTCTTTTTTTGGAGGCTCTTGTTTTTCATAAGAAATCTTAAAATTACGCATTCCACCTGCAATCTCTGAAGAAGAATATTTCACCGCATTTGAAGCCTGAACAAAAGCGTAAACTAACATCAAAGCAACAACTAGCGCACTCAGGAAAGGAACAATTGTTTTAAATATTTCTATAAATCTTTCCCAACTAAAAAAGGATGATGAAATTGTAGGCTCAACAGGAAACGAAACGCGCCTAATTTGCACATTGGCGTTAAGGCCCTTTAACATACTTGCAACTATATCGTTAACAAGCGCCATTGTTTTATCTGGAACGCTATCATCAACCCGCACCTCTGCATCCACTGACTTGATCCATAAAAGTGGGGCTTTAGCGACAACCGGGGCCTGATGAATACTTTCAAGATCCTCAGAATAAATTGGAATTGGAACGTATCCGAAGTCAACCACCGCTGGAGTTCTTTTTACCGTTTTGGGCTCGTTACCAGGAACCACATGAACAAGAACCAGAGATTTTGTTTCTTTACTTAAATACGAATCAAGCGTTTTTTTGATCTTATTTTCAATCTGTAATTCAAAATTTTTAAGGTATGCATCAACAGAAACCTGTGCAGTAAGTCCCTTAACACCTGTAAGCAAAATAAAACTTAAACCAAAAAAAACCAAACCTATTTTAGTAATTGTATTTTTTGTTATTTGACTCACGACTTATCCCCCTTGTTGTCCCTGGTTTAATAGAGCAAGCATACGCTGAACTACAGCATCGTTTGGATCCAAGGTCCTGGCCCTTAATAAATGCTGCTCCGCCTCTTTGGTTTGCCCCTTCATCATAAAAATATTTGCCCTAAGTACAAAACTTGGTACCAGATTTGGGTAAATATTTTGAAACTCGATTAATCTTTCTTCAGCTTCGTTTAGTTTTCTTGCTATAACCAAACCCTGTATTTTTAAAAGCTCTCTTGTTATTTCGTTTAGTTCTTTTGAATAGTATTTAAGCACCACCTCAGCAAAGGACTCCCCACTGACAGGTGTTAATTCAACCGTGTGCTCGTCTCTGTAGTGGATGTCCCAGACAATCTGACGTGGAAAATATTTCGGATATTTCAAAATAAGATTCAAACGTCCTGATTGTTCCAGGCTCTCCAATTTATCACCTTCAAGAATAAGCGGAGTTTCTCCAACCAAGACGCCATCATTTGTCCAAACACCCGCTCCATCCGGGTTGGAATGAATCAAAACCCTGGGTGAACAGGCACTAAAAATAAATACCGCACAAATTAAAAGACTCCAAAGTAAGGTTCGCTTGGTCATAATTCCCCACACCCCTTCTATGTATTGATCGAAAAAAAGTGCTGTTTTCTTTAAGATTAGTTCACAAATAGTAGTATACTGTTTTGGTTTTATTCGGTGTTGGCCGAATATGGAGCGCGTAGAGTTGTACTTTAATAGTAGTTGACTATTTTTGCCAAGGATAGAGCTCTGAGTCACTAATCAACGTCGGCGGCTCTAGCGCTGGAGCATTTGGCACAAGTGCAACTCCTGCTAATGCAAGAACACATTTTTGCACGTAAAGCTCATAATCTAAAATACTTTCACTTTTGTTAATGTCACAAGCTTTTTCGGAATAAATACGACTGTAAAAATATTTTCTATAAAGGCCGTTATTTCTTCCAACAATAAAACGGGCCTTCTTTTTCAATTTTCTGACAAAAAAATGCTTCTGTTTTTGTTTTCTTCCTACAAAATCAATAACTAAGTCTATCTGTTTGGGCGCCTTTGCACCCATTGCGGCCCCCGATGTTGATTGAAAAAATATTACAGAATCACAGTAAGCAAAAAGTATTGCTTGCCTTAACGCCTCTAAATCAAGCACCAACCCATGCGATGATAAAACAACAAGTATTGTTTTAACATTATCGTACCTAAACTGCTCGAGATCCTTCCCGACAGATAATACGACATTTGCCTTTTCAGAAATCGGATCTAGAAGTTTACTCATATGCACCCAAATACTTTTTTTGAAATTGAGAAGTTACAGCGCCAATTAAAATAATATACATATAATACAATACTCCCAAATATAAATAAGCAATTATCTTTTTAAGTACTTACTTTTTACAAATTCAATTGCCTGTTCTCTTGTTTGTATTTTTTTTTCAAGCGCAAGATCTTCAAGATTATTAAGTATTTTTGAAAACACAGGGCCCGGTCTTATGCCAAGATTTACCAAATCACTTCCTGATAAAGTTTTTACATTTACATTCTTATCATGGGCCAACTCAGCAATACGCTTTATACAAAAATCCACCGGCGCAAAGTCGCCCCCACTAACATTTGCCATTGATTCTTGCAGCGTAATAATATCCACTATTTCATCTTGTTTTAACCATCGAACCAAACTTGCTTCACGCATATTAAATACGTTTTGAAATGCAAATTGTTCTTCCATTATTTTTTTTACTTTTTTTATTTTTTTTGATGCAAACCTTAGCTTTGACAATATTGAATCAACCTTTCTGCTTCCAGCTAAAGTATGGAAAAGCGCCGCCCAAAATAACTCAATATTCTTTTTATTTTTTTTGACCAAACTTAAATAACTCAACACTGCCAAAGTTTGATCCCACAAAGTAGTTTTAACTTCGTGATTTATTTTTATTTTTTTTAAACATCCAAGCTCAGGAATAATGTTTTTAATTAAACCAAAATCCATCATCATGGAAAACATTTTATCTGGCGCATTTTCTAAAAACATCCACTCAAGCTCAACAACTAAACGTTCGGCACTTATCTTACTTGACAGTTTTGCAAACTTTTTTATTGCTTTTTTTGTGTTTTCTTCAATATCAAACTCAAGCTTAACGGCAAACCTTATTGCCCTAAAAAGCCTCATTGCATCTTCCTGAAACCTTACATAAGGATCCCCGATGGTTTTAATAATTTTTGATTTTAAGTCACCCTCGCCACCCACAAGATCAATAATGCTTAATTTTCCAACATCAAGATATAACGCATTAACGGTAAAATCGCGCCTAAAAGCATCATCTGCAATATCCGAATACACAACACCCACGGGGTGCCTGTTATCTTTATATTCAAGATCTTTTCTAAAAGTTGAAATTTCCAGAAATTTGTCTGCCTCATTCTGACAAGGAACCTTAATTACTCCAAATTTTATTCCATCTAAAATTGCATTTGGAAACAAGCGCTCCAGATCCGCAGGGGGCGCATTAGTTGCAATATCATGATCCTTGGGCTCTCGATCAAGCAGAAAATCTCTAACCCCACCACCCACCAGGTATGCGTCGTAACCTTCTTTATTTAAAATATTTATTGCACTTACCACTTCATTTTGAAGTAATATTTTTTTGTCAATCCGGATCCACTTCAAGCGCACTTCCCTTGTGTTTATACATACTCCTGATAACCGGGTGGCTTCTAAATCTGTTTTGTGCTTTTGATCCTTCAACGTCTTTTTCACGAGAACCCCTCCTTTGTGGGAGCACTTTCTTTTCTATTTTTTCTTCTATTTCAACCGCTTCATCAATAAAATC
>CAZQUK010000195.1:0-1363 GCA_964596435.1 uncultured Oligoflexia bacterium | reverse complement strand
GATTTCCTGAATCGACAGCTTCAATAACATTTGTTCCGGCTTCAGTTTCTTCAATACTTTCTTTGCTATCATTTCCCCGGCCTTCGGCTTCTTCAATATCTTGACCCACGTCACTGTTTTCCTTTTGCTTATCACCCTCAGAAACGGCCCAAGCAAACACGAAGGGATTCATTAATATTAATAACAATAAAATCAATTTTTTATTCATAAAAAAATTATCTAACTAAAACCTCTCGGGCCCTTGACCCATCTGCTGGTCCAACAATGCCTTTTGCTTCCATAAAATCTATCATTCGAGCCGCCCTGTTATATCCTATTTTAAGGTGTCGCTGAAGATAAGAAGTAGACGCATACCCGGCTCTTGTCACAAGCTCAATACCCTGATCATAAAGTTCATCAGCATCTTCCGAACTTTCTATGTCTTCGTCAACAGCTTCATCAAGAATTTCACAGCGGTAAACGGGCTTTCCTTGTTTTTTAAGGAATGTTGTAAGCTTTTCTACTTCATCATCGTCAACATATGCCCCGTGAAGCCTTTCTATCCTTGAAATTCTTGGCGGAATAAACAGCATATCACCGTGACCAAGAAGTTTTTCTGCTCCGGCCCTATCTAATATTGTTTTTGAGTCAATGAAACTTGCCAGCTGGAACGATACTCTTGAGGGCATATTGGCCTTTATTAAACCAGTAACAACGTTAGTTGATGGCCTTTGTGTGGCAATCACTAAATGAACACCTGCAGCTCTTGCTTTTTGTGCAAGTCTTACAATGGATGTTTCAACATCTTTTTTTGCAACCATCATTAAGTCTGCAAGTTCATCAATTACAATAACAATATAAGGTAATTTTCCTACAATTGGTGCGCCATCTTCATTGCGCTCAAAGGCATCTTCCCAGTTTATATTCTGGCTTCTTGATAAAATGTCAGACGGGTCATCATCACTAAGCATTTTATTAATGGCCAGAGCCCCCATATCCACAACCTTACTATTAAAGCCATCTAGGTTTTTTGCACCTATTTTTGCCAAAATACGGTACCGTCTTTCTGTTTCTCTAACGGCCCATTTTAGTGCAGCTTTTGCCTGTTCTGCATCATCAACAACTGGCAGCAACAAGTGCGGTAACTCCTGATAAGCTCTAAACTCAATATACTTTGGATCAACCAGTATGATTCTAAGCTCATCGGGCGTAAATCTATAAAGAAGCGACAAGATTACTGAATTTAGAAAAACGGATTTTCCAGCTCCAGTCTGACCGGCACACAAAAGATGCGGCATTTGTGTCAGATCCGAAAAAGACTGTTGACCACCAATTGTTTTACCCATTGCAAGAGGAATTCTATTGTTTTCATTATAAAACTCCG
>CAZQUK010000194.1:0-6946 GCA_964596435.1 uncultured Oligoflexia bacterium | reverse complement strand
TTGAGTTCAAGTAATAAGGGGTATTTAGTATGAATAAACATAAATTAATTTTTTGTATTTTCTGCGTTGGTTTTGTATTTAATATGAACACAGTTTTAGCGCAAAACATTAAGAGTGAACCTCTTAAAATTGCGCTTTCCAGAAGCATGTATGAATTTGAACCGCTCGAAAACTGGCAAAGAGTGATTTTCGAAGAGGAGGTTCTCACTCAATATGAACATTTTATTCGCGATTACAGGCCAACGGCCAGCGGTTATAAAATTGATGTAGATAAAAAACTGGTTAAAAAGACTCTTTCGTTTTATGCACCAAGCAGTCTGCAAACACAGTCCCCGCAAATATTAATTTTGTTGGAACCAAATACAGGTTGCACAAGCTGTATGAGCGAAGAATTAAAAGTTAAGGAGCAGGTTGATAAACAATTAAAGCACCGGGGTTTTATTCCGTGGTGGATTCAAGATACTGAAGCGTTAAAAAAATCCATGACCAAGGAAAACGATTCCATATTAAAAGTGCTTTATTCATCTGCAAGACAGCGTGGCGTTTCAGCGGCACTGCTACTTAGTTGGGATCAAGGTACATCGAGTAGGGCCGGCTCTGAGTACGTTAATAAAGTTAAGACGAATATTTTTGTAAGAAATGAGGCCGTGAAGCTTATTGGGCGCGAAATAAAACATGAGGATTATTTTGAGGTTTCGCGCAGTGAGACTTATGCACATGCAGTTGAGCTTGCTTTGACAAAAGTTTTTCAGGATATTGGTGAGAAATGTAACAAACTCAAAGAAGATTCAGGACATATAAGAAATGAAGTCTGGATATCTGTTAAAGGGGTGAAAACATACAGCGATTTTAATACCCTAAAGGGACATATTGAGAGTGTTCTTGGTAACGAGAAAAATGAAGTTGAACAAAAGCTTATTACAAGAGGAAGCGCTGTGTTTTTAGTAAGGACCATACTTGATCCCAGGGTGCTGCAGCTTAAGCTTGCTGGATTAAAAATTGAAGAAAACAGAAAACTTAGGCTAATTCAGACCTCGGGTCAGACAATTGAGCTTGAGATACACTAAAATTGGCAATAATAAATATTGTGGTACAATAGTGGGTAGTACAGGGGGAGATGTGTATGCTCGTCTCAAAAAAACATAGTTTATATTTACAGTTACTTGGAATTGCAGTTTTAGTTATTTTCACAAGTAACTGCTCTAGATCAAATAAGTTTAAAGAAGATAAAGGCTATTTTGATGGGGCCGAGTCGAATTATTACAAGCAACCTCCCGAGCAACCTTCTGCAAGCGAGATGGCAAGGTATGTCGGGCAGGTAAAAAAGCGTGTAGTGGTATTTGATTTTTGGAACCACACGCCCATTGGCAACGAAAACCTAGGAAAATTTGCAGCCGATGAATTAAGGCGGAATTTATTTCAAAGCGGAAAAGTGCTGGTTTCGCCGGATATTGAGTCACGTTTTACCACTAAAGATTTTACTGAAGGCGATAAGGTGAAGATAGACCAGCTTATTCGCGAAGGTAAGCGGCTAGGGGTTTCTGTTGTAGTGATTGGGCGAATAACAAAACTTGTATTCAGACAAAGTGGTGAGGAAATTGGTGTGTTCCGTCAGCGTCAGTCCATTGCAGCAGCAGATGTTGAGATGAAGATTTTTGATATTCAGGGCAACAGGGAAATCACGGCAGTAAAGCGGTCGGCAGATGCTGAAAGTACTGCAACAGTGGCATTTGAAAATGAAAGCCTTGAGAGCAAGGAGTTTAGACTTGAATTAACCAGGCTTGCAATACGCAACACAATGCGTCTAATGGTGCCTCCAGTTGTCGCATCTGTTCAGAAGCTACAGTGGGAGGGGCGAATTGCAAAAATTACTGGTGGAAAGGTTTTTATAAATGCAGGTCGGGCCTCTGGTCTCATGATAGGCGACATTCTTAAGGTAATAACTGCGGGGAATGAAATTTACGATCCTGTAACGGGCGCATTCTTGGGGCATGCCCCAGGTGAGCTTAAAGGTACTCTTGAAATTGTTGATTTTGTTGGCAACGATAGTGCTATTAGCCAGACACATACGGGTGGCAATTTCAAGGATGGCGATCAGGTACAGCTTTATTAGTTTGTTATGAACGTAGATCACAAATCCCGCTGGGCGCCGCGTTAATTAGATTATTAAAATTGCTTATTTTGTGGTTCAAGTGCCTCAGTTTCTGCAAACTTTCCTTTTTATTAGTATGGTGGTAGTAATTTTATTTTCGAGGGATGAGTTATGAGGATTGAAATTTTCAGGCACCAAAAAGAAAGACCCTGGAGCTATGCAAAATTAGATTTGTATCAAAGGGAAATTGCGCGTCAGATTTTAGAAGAAGGACGCGACGGTGTGGCACTTTTATCTGAAGTGGCACCTGTTGTATCGCTTGGTAAGCGATCTGTTAGTGAAGATTTAATATATCCAAGAGAAGATTACGTAAAAAGGGGGATGGCTTTTTTTGAATCCGATAGAGGAGGGCGTGCCACATATCATGGTACT
Organism: uncultured Oligoflexia bacterium; assembly: GCA_964596435.1. GTDB lineage: Bacteria > Bdellovibrionota > UBA1018 > UBA1018 > CAZQUK01 > CAZQUK01. The sequence continues at coordinate 4,422 of CAZQUK010000194.1, read as the reverse complement.
GGGCAGTGGCTATTATTTTTAGTAGAAAAAATTGAGAAACTAACTGGCGATGTTAGGGGTGTTAGGAAATCAGTAAACGGCATGCTTGAAATGTGTGTAATAACTGCAGATAAGTTTGGTGTAAAAAGTGAAGTACTCGATGGCGAGCATGTTGGGGTTTGGACGCAAAAAGGGAAAATCGCAGCAGCCGGGCTTGAAATTTATAATAGAATTCTTTTGCACGGTATTTGTATAAATGGATATGAAACCGAAAATAGTTTTTGGGGTATTAAGCCGTGCGGATCGGAACCCCGAATAGATTATATTTTACCAGCAGATTTAGCTGCACCTATTCGCGAAGAACGGTTTATGAAACTTGGTGAGGAGTTATTAGCAGCTGCCAGTAAAACTTTAATGTGTGATTTTAATTTATCTCCCAAAGAGGCGATGGTATCAAAGGAGTGTTTGATTAGTGTTTAAAATTTTTATTAGTTTATTGACGTTTAAAGTTTTGCCCGTATAAAAAAGATTTTAGTAATTTGTATATATTGGTGCGTAGCTCAGTGGGAGAGTACTTCCTTGACACGGAAGGGGTCGACAGTTCAATCCTGTCCGCACCAACCATTTAACAAAAAAGGTTAGCCGAAGGCTGGTAATTATGGTAAGTTCTGAAGAATTTAGAAAAGCCCTAAAATCACTTGAAGACGCCTTGACCGCCACAGAGTCGGATTTGTCTAGAGATGCCGCAATACAAAGGTTTGAGTTTTGTGTAGAGCTTGCGTGGAAAACTGCAAAAAAAATTATGGGCACCTCAACAACAGCCCCAAAAGAAGTTATTCGCGAAATGGCACAGAATGGTTATATTACAGACGTGGGATTTTGGTTAGATTCTATTGATAAACGTAATATTTCTTCTCATACCTATAATGAAACATTGGCAATAGAAGTTTTTGAATATGCAAAAAAGTTTCTTCCAAATGGAAAAATACTTTTAGAAAAATTATCTAAAAAATGAAGTTTGGACTTACTCAACCACAATACGAATTTATTTTAAGAGAAGTGGTTATACCCTTACAACAAAAAGGTGCAAAAGTTTTTTGTTTTGGTTCTAGAGCAAGGGGCGATAATAAGCCTTTTTCTGACTTAGATATTATGGTTGTCTCAGATCAAGATTTGAGTTCGATTATTGGCAATATTACTGAACAACTTATAAAGAGCAATTTCCCGTATAAAGTCGACCTAGTCGAATACCGCAATTACGCGGATTCTTACAAAGTGAATTACGAGAAGGAAAAAGTTGGATTTTCTCTTAATAAATGTAATTGAACACCTTACGGCGCGGCAAATTATCTTATATAAATTGATTTTTTTATTTTTGAAGTTATCTTTTTGGCAAGTGTTGTTTTGCCGACTTGTCTTGGACCCAGAAGAGCTTATTGATTTTATGATTTTTATTAGAGGTTTATGAATCACAGTAATAATCAGCATAACAGGTGGAAATTAAAGCAAATAAATTAATATTGCGACATCATTAACAATGTCGTATTATATTGAATATGAAAGCGTTATCTGGAAAAAAAATGATAGAGGCACTAAGGGAACTAGATAAACTTCTTAATGAAGATGTGACTTTAATTGTTGGCGGTGGAGGGGCAATGATACTTGCTCATAAGTTTTTTTTGTCAACTATGGATATTGATGCATATCCAAAGCAGGCAAATATTGGTGAACTTGATGTACTTATTAAAAAAGTTGCTGAAAAGTTAAAGATCCCGTTCGATTGGCTCAATATGTATTATTCAACTTTTTCACATGTACTGCCAGATGATTATGGAAAAAGACTTATAAATGTTTTTTCTGGTAATAGGCTTCAGGCTCTGGCGCTGGGGTTGGATGATTTGCTTATTATGAAATGTTTCGCCGGTCGGATAAAAGATATATCGCATGCAAAAGCTTTGATTAAAAAGGGTGCAGATGTTGAATTTGTAGATGAATATTTAGAAAGTCTTGAAAAAAACAATCTTCCAGGTGCAGACAAGGCCTTGGAATTTCTGGATGAATTAAGGGATTAGATAATGAAAGGTTTATTATGTATTCCTGGTAATAAACAACTTTTGAGTACATATAATAAATTGCAATCAGATAAGACTAAAATAAGCATAAAGGAAATTACCATCTGGACTCAGTGGGTGCGTTTTGATCCAAGGTTGGCAGAACAGTTGGTCAGTTATTTGAGTCGTAAATGGACGAATATTTTGCCAAAGGATTTAAATGCTGAAATGATAAAGCAACCATGGCCTGCAGCTATTGGATTGCTTATCGAAAATATAATTATATTCAAGAAACATCATGACCAGGAATCAAAACAAGAAATCAGTAATTTTACTTTTTGGGCCAGTATTGTAATGAGTGGAATAGGGCCATCAAATAACGAGCAGTTTTTTATTGGATTAAGACCACTAGCAAGCAAGTTGATGAAACGGGATGTTTTATTATCTTTGGATTTTTATAGGCGATGGGGATATTTTGGTTTTGATGTTCTTATAAATAAATTTAAATATGGAAAGCTTACTTTGATTTCCAAGGAGGTAAGAACAAGGTTTTTAACTGATTTAAGAAAAAGAAAAAAGCGCTTAACCGTTGATGATTATAGAAGAGAGCTTTTCTATAGAGTAAGTGTTAGACAGGCTGAGCGGGATCTTAATGAATGCAAAAGGATAAAACCTGTAGGCAATACAAGGGCTAGGTATTATCGTGGTAGAGTTGCGTAGGTTATTAACAATCTTTGAGTTGACCTATGTGCGAGTGTGTGGGCAGACCAATTGTATAATAATATTCATATACTTAGGATGGTTGTAACTTCGGGGTATTATTATTAATAAACCAAAGCCTTAACCAACCTGACTTCAAGGTGCCTGATATATGGTTGACACACCGCGTAAGACATTGTATGTAATTATAATCAACCTGATACATAAATTTTATGCAAAACAAAAATATAACCATTAATCAAAAACAAGATTTCAATCATATATTAGTGGTTTTTAGTGATATCGAAATGGGATCGGGTGGCAACCTTGATGATTTTCCCCATAGTGACTTTTTAGGTGAGATTATTCTTTCTTATAATAATGAACAATACTCCAATTGCCAAGTGGATCTGGTATTCAATGGTGATACTTTTGATTTATTAAAAACAAGCTATGATAGAAAATATCCACACCTGATTAATAAAGACATTGCTCTTGCAAAAACATTACAGATAGTTGCAGCTCATCCCAAGTTTTTTGAAGCTGTAAGAAAGTTTTTATTTTATAAAAATGAAAAACGACAAATATATTTTATTGTGGGCAATCATGATCCTGAGCTTTTGTTTCCAGAAGTACAGCAACTGATCAAGTCGTTATGTGGCAAACCTAAGCAGGTAAATTTTCCAGGTTTTGAGTTAAACATCGCGGAAGTTCATATTGAACATGGTTCTCAGCAAGACCGTCTTTTTAAAATGGATGAAAATAAACCATTCATTAACTTCAAAGGTGAAACTTTACTGAATATGCCTTGGGGTTCGGTTTCAATATTAGATGTAATCATGCCGGTCAAAGATACATTTTATCATCTTGATCGCCTTAAACCAAAAATGAAAGTGCTACAGGTCGTTCCCGAGATGAAAGAGTGGCTAGTTAGCTCATTTTGGAGATATTGGACACGTGATTATCTATCTGATTATTTAAAATCCACAGATCCGCTAAAAAAAATGTCATGGTCAATGCTTAGTGACGTTATGGGAAAGTTTATTTCGCGTGATCCTGAAGTTTCAATGAATGGATATTTTCAAAAGCAGATTAAAGAATCCAACAAATACAGACTTTATGTAATTGGACATCAGCATGAATCAGGATGGTGGGGCTTTGGTAATAGAAAATTGCTTCAAACTGGCTGTTTTAGAAATGAATTTATGATTGACAATGAAGGAGAATCGTTATCACCCATTCCAAAAACATATGCAGAAGTATATTTGAACGATACAGATCTTATAAAATCACAGTTAATTGAGGTTATGGGTCCACCCGTGCCCGATAACTATATACCTTGTACGCTTAAGGAATTTGTACCCAAAATTCATGAATTTCTTGGAACATCAAAAGAAAGAGCGCAGTTTCAGACTGAAATAAAAAAACAAGAGAAAAAAGAAAATACCATTAATGTTACTATGCAGGAGTTTTTATCAGATAAAAGATCACAACAAATTGATCAATGAGCGAAGAGTCTCCATGCTCCACTTATGAAACTTATACGGACTGCTAGTATGAACCTGATTGTCTGGGTGCAAACAAACCCGCAACCCGAATAACTAAAGTTATAATGATATCAGAACGTTAAGACATTATTTTGTAACTTCTCAAAAACTTACGGCAAGTTGATAAAATAGCTTTTTAAACCCCC
>CAZQUK010000193.1:0-6996 GCA_964596435.1 uncultured Oligoflexia bacterium | reverse complement strand
TTTAACAATTAATACTCTCATTACTGCAATTGTTAATGGGAGCTTTAATTTAATTGTAGTACCAATTTTAGTTTTAGAATTAATATCAATTTGACCTTTTAGGTTTTTAACTTCATTATAAACTGCATCAAGCCCAATACCTCGTCCTGAGATATCTGTAATAATTTTAGAAGTTGAGATGCCTTTTTTGAATATTAGGTTTTGAATTTCATTTTCACTCATTTCACTAAGTTCTTCTGTTTCAATTATGCCTTTTGAAAGGGCAACTTTTGTCAGCTCTTCGTTATTGATCCCTGCACCATCATCAAAAATTGTTAATGCAACACACCCACCCTCTTGTGAAGCTGATAATATTATCTTTCCTAACTTGGGTTTGCCGCATGCAACTCTGATGTCTGGTTTTTCTATTCCATGATCCACTGAATTTCTTAATAAGTGAATTAATGGACCCTTAATTGAAAACAGAACTTTTTTATCAAGTTCAGTATTTTCCCCTTTTATTTCAAGTTGAATTTGTTTGTTTTGATCCTGCGCAATATCTCTAACTAACCTTGGAAATTCTTGAAATATTTCAGAACAAGGCAGCATTCTGATTTTTTTTATTTTATATTGTAAATCACTTATTACTGGACTTAAATGTATATTTTCAGACTGCAATGTTTCAAATGTTGAATATACTCCATTTCTTAAATCCTCAAAATTGTTTTGTGTCTGATGTATTAAACCAAGTATACCTGATGCTTCTTCAATTTCTTGTGATGCCCTCAATACAACACCATCTTCATTAAAAATATATTCATCTGATAGATTTAATTCTTCTTTAATTTTATTTTCAACTTCATTTAATAACTTTAATATTTTGTTTGATTTTATTGTTAACTTCTTTACTTGTTCAATTTTATAAGTTGATTTGACTTTATTTATTACTATTTCACCCATTAAATTTAGTAGGTCATTTATTTTACTAATTGGTATTCTTATGTATTCATTTTCAAGTTTAGTTTGATTTTCATTGTTTTCTTTTTTATCAATTATGCTCTTGACTGTAGGTTCCGCATTAATTTCTTTTTCCCTTAAGGGTTCCGCATTTTGTGGTTGCTTGATTATTTCTTCTTCTTTTTTCTCTTTTTTATTTATGGAGGTCGCAATTTCTTCAATTATTGTATCCGAGTTATGTTCTTCTTCTTCGCCTTTAACGATTTTTTCAATCGTTATTTTAATATTATCTAACGCATGAAAAATAGCATTTGAAACCTTTCCATTAAACTCAATTTTATTTTCTTTTATTAATGCTAATATATCTTCTATTTTATGTGCAGTTTTTTGAATACCATCAAAACCCATCATGCGAGCCGCACCTTTAAGGGTATGCGTTGTGCGCGAAAGTTCATCAAGGATATTGCTTTTTATAGGACCATTTTCCGGGCAATTTTCAATTTCAACAAAACCCTTATTAATTGATATTAAAAGTTCCTCTGTTTCAACCCTAAACGCTTCTATGAATTTCTTTTTATCAATAACCATACCTTTTAATTCACTATAAATCCTTCAATGGATTTTTTAAGTTTATCGGCTTCTGAAAGTAAATTAAGTGTTTCTTCAGAGGTCTGCTTTGTTGATTCAACAAATTGTTTTGTTACAACTTCAATGTTTTTTACCGCCGTCACCACTTGATCTAAGGCGCTTTGTTGCTGTTTGGTTCCAATTGAAATTGACTTTATCTTTTTAGAAGCATCTTTTACAGAATCAACACTTAAGTTCATTCTTTTTGTCATTTCTTCAACACTCATTACAACAGTATTTGTTTCAGCCTGAATTTCATTTATTATGGACCTAATTTCTTCAGTAAATTCGACTGAACGCTCTGAAAGACCCTTAACTTCACTAGCAACTACTGCAAAACCTGCACCTGCTTCACCGGCCCTTGCTGCTTCTATGGAGGCATTTAGTGCCAGAAGGCCAGTTTTTTCTGCAATTGAATCAATTACTGTTACTATATTTCCAATAGATTGGCTTTTTTCGCCTAAAGACAATATTTTTTTTGAGGTTTCCGAAATTTTTAACTGAGTTTCTATAATTGAATCTACCATATCATCTGACATTTTACATACAAGTTGGGAATTGTCTGTAACTTGTCTTGCATTTGCAGCAAGTTCATCCAAGGTGGTTGATGTTTCAGTAATAGCAGAGGATTGTTCATTAACACCGCTTACTTGTTCCTGCGCAGAGGCAGATATGTCTATTGCGGCTTTTGAAACAAGCTCACCACTGAATTTAATTTGTGAAATTAATTTTTTAAGATTTAATAGCAATGAATTATATTCCTTAGAGATCTGTATCACTTCTTGATCGCCAACAAGCGGCAACTCTGCAGTTAAATCACCACCTGACTGTTTTTTTGCCACATTGATTATTAAACTAAATGTTTTTGAAACATAGCTTGTCATTGATAATGCAAGCAATAGAACAATTACTGTCATTATAAGGCCAATTGCCAATACAATGTACCTTAGAGTGAAAACGTCAGCTAAAACCTCATCCCTTCCTATTTCACTAATTAATGCCCATCTAATTCCACTTCCAATTTCTACCGGATCATAAATTGAAAGCACATTATCTCCCATTGAATCTTTAATTATGTGCGAACCATTTTCGCCATCTAAGGCCCTTAAAACTGATTCTGTTTGAATTTTAATCTTATTTTCAAAAGAATTTATTACATTTAATTTTTCACTGTGTAAAACAACATCTGACCTTAGTAGATAATCTTTTCCAACCAGGTAGCTTTCACCACTTTTACCCATGCCATCCTGAATAGCAGTAATTTTATCTATCTCCTTGTATGGTACTTGCACGGCAACTACACCAAGCTTGATGTTATTGTGCACAATTGGCGTCACTATGAATTGTGCCGGATGATTATTGCTTGGTTCGTATGGGGCAATATCTGTAATTTCAGACTTACCTGTTTTTAGCGCCTCTTTGAATGCCTTGGTGAGTTCTGATTGACTGTAGTTTTTAATTATACTAACTCCAAAATCTGATTCCTTTTTGTAAGCATAAAAAACTTCGCCATGATCTGGACAAATTAACATTAAATCATAATATCCAAATATCTCTGCATATTTATTTAGGATTACTGAATATTTATCATATATGATTTTATATGGAGCATACCTTAGAATTTCTAAACCCTCATAACCTTTTGCAAACGCCTGCTCACCTGTTTTTTCAAGCTCAACTATTGCTTCTTGAACAAACGGATCAAGTGAGAGGATATTAAGTTCTTTTATTTTGCCATTAAAGTAATTTTCAATATTTTCTTTTTTAATATGGTTTATTGACTCTAGAGCTGAAATACTTTTTTCTTTCATGCTGTTTGCTGCAGAATAATATGCATAAATACTTATTATTGATAGCGGTACAACCCCAATTGAGCGAAAAAATTCGCTCTAACTTCAAAAAATGTCTTATTTTTGGTTAAAAAATGTGCATTTTTGAAAAATTAAAACCCGCTAAAGAAGAGATAAAAAAATCCACTTTTAAAAAATAAATGGAGTCAAAACAAGTCGTTTTTAAAAGAAATGCACCTTTTTATTACTCAATTGGGGTACAAGTCCAACTAGAAAAAATATAATTATTAACTTCGATTTTAATGTTTTGAGTTTCACAGATTTCTCCTTTTAGATTTTCATAAAAGATAGAGCGTATGACTAAATTTTATGTTTTATTGTGTTCATTTTAAATGTTATATTTACTTGTTGTTAATAATTTTAGTTAACAGATTTTATCTGGAATTTTTTGCCTAGTTAATTGTCGTTTTGAAACTTTAAAGCTTGCTTTTAAAAATTAGCTATAGTCTACGTTTTCGATTTTAAGCTTCGTTGTGTCAATAAGGCTTTTTATGTTTAATTGAGCAACAAGTTTTTTCCCATCCAAAAACTGCCCATCAAAACCAACGCCCTTTTTGTTTTGTAAACTTGAAATTGTTTTTTCAATTTTACTAACTGGAATATCTTTTATTTCACAAACATCATCAACCAATATTCCTGTGGAAATTTTATCACTTTCAATTACAACAAGATGACAATTTTCGTTAATTTCATGTCTTTCCGAACCAAATATTACAGCCAAATCCGTAATAGATGTTATGTTGCCCCTCATATTAAAAACACCCAGAATATAATCTGGAACATTTGGTAAAGGTGCATAGCTTGGTGTACGTATTACTTCAATTACGCTTTTTACATCTAACGCAAACCACTCATCGTGAATTTTAAATATTAGAAGTTTTTGGGTCTCCTCTTTTTCCTGTTTTTGCCCACGAATATATTCTTCATAAAGAGTAACAATTTTCGTTTTTTTTCCATTCTTTATTTTTTCCACAAATGCCCCAATAGACTCATAATCTGTTCTTTTATATAATTTTAACTTTATTAAATTATATTTGCAAAAAAGTTTTTAACACGCTCACCCAATTCGATTTTGAATTATGAAACATCTATTGTGTTGTTGCATTTTTAGGCGGATTTATTTAGTTCCTCATTCACATCAATATCAAATTTTGTTTCCAACGCAACATCATTCATCCATTCTGAAAAGTGGTAAAGTTCACTTTCCTCTTTACACTTCGTACAAATTCTCTCAAGAGGATATTTTTGCAGAAAAAATTTGTTACAAATATTACAATGACGTTTAATTTTATTTTTTCTGGTCTTTAAGCCAGTTGAAAATGTATTTTTCATAAAACCGCACAAGCTCCCTTCATAGTGTTAACTGTTCTTGGGGGCACTATCTGCAGATATATGTCCTATTACTAGGGATGGTTGTGCATTTGTGATTGTCAAACCAAATCTTAAACTTATAAAGTGAGCCTCTATTCTTTTAGTTGTTGCACTTCAGATTTGAAGTCGGGGGATTCTTTTAATAATTCCTAATGTTTTCATATTGTTGACTTGTTCCCTTGTATTGGTATTTATCAAAAAAACACGTTCTTAGTACAGACAGATTTATTATTAACTAGCTGGTTTTCTTTCTGGGCAAAATGAAATTTTATACTGTAAAAACTATTTTGTGCAAGCGGCCATGATTTATGTATCTATTCGTTTTAGCGTATGTTATAAATCAATCTAAATTTAGACTTCTAACGAGTCTGCGGGCATAGTGCCCATATTCTCTTTAGCTGTTATTAAACTTAAGGAGAATATTATATGGGTAAAAAACTATACGTGGGCAATCTTTCGTTTTCAACCACAGAACAAATTTTAACTGATACTTTTTCACAGTGTGGAACAGTTGAATCAGCTAAAATTATTACTGATCGTGATACAGGTCGCAGCAAAGGTTTTGGATTTGTTGAAATGTCAAGCGACGCTGAAGCAACAGCCGCAATTAGCAAGTTAAATGGAACAGATCACGAAGGTCGCGCAATGACCGTTAACGAAGCAAAGCCAATGGCTCCACGCAGCAACTCTGGCGGCGGTTACGGCGGCGGCGGCGGCGGTGGAAGAGGACGGCGCTATTAGTTGTCTTATCCAAATTTAAAGATATCAACAAGCAAACTCCCGAAGGGACAGATTCGATGCTTTCATTGTCGAAAGATTTCTCCTTGTAAGGATGGACGCTGGCTAAAGTGGGAGAACATGCAGGTTTTTATGTGTAAAACCTGTGAGCTTTCAACAGAGCTGCGCCCTGAGCGCAAGGAACCAGAAAAAACTGGATCTGCCCTGTTCTAAAAAACGAGGGTTATTTACTTTGAATTCCTTTACCGATTTAAAATTACCGGAGGCACTTTTGTGTGCTCTCCAAAAAATGTGTTATGAAAAACCAACACCAATTCAGGCAAAGACTATTCCTGTGGCCATGGAAGGCAGGGATCTGATTGCCTGTGCGCAAACAGGAACTGGAAAAACTGCAGCTTTTTGTCTACCAATTGCGATTGAGCTTCTTGATAAGCCTCAAAAAATTGCACTAGTTCTTGTTCCAACGCGTGAACTGGCAAATCAAATTGATGCTTACTGGCGCGAACTGACGTGCTTTTTACCGGAACTTAGATCTGCCTGTATTATAGGTGGAGCATCGTTTCTTGTTCAAAACCGTGCGCTTTCAAAAAAACCAAGATTCTTAATTGCAACCCCGGGCAGACTGCTTGACCACTTAAGACATCGCACCGTGAATCTAAGCAATACGGAGATACTCGTTCTTGACGAAGCTGACCGCATGCTTGATATGGGCTTTGCACCTCAACTTGAAGGAATTTTAAGGTACCTGCCTAAAAAAAGGCAAACATTACTTTTTTCCGCCACATGGGATAACAGCACTCATAAGCTTGCTAAAAAATATTTACAAAACCCACAGCATATTTCTGATGGCACCAATTCACAAGCGGCCGTTGCTGTTGAACAAAAAGTTCTATCAACAACTGGAGACAAAAAAAAAGAAGTGCTTCTTGATGAACTAAAACAAAGAAAAGGTTCGGTCCTTGTGTTTGCAAGAACAAAACACCGCACCGATCGACTTGTTCGTTATCTTAATTCCTGTGGTCTTGATGTTGGACGTATTCATGGTGGAAGAACACAATCACAACGCAATTCCGCCCTTTCTGCTTTTAGAAGTGGGCAAATGCGTATACTGATTGCAACTGATATTGCAGCTCGCGGTATTGATGTTCAAAAAATTGCTCATGTTATAAATTTTGATCTTCCTCAAGTTGCAGAAGATTACATACATAGAATTGGACGCACTGGACGCGCAGGTTTGAGTGGCGAAGCGTTATCTTTTTTAACACCTGAAGATAAATCACACTGGAAGGAAATTAATAGACTACTGAAACGCACGGGGTCATCAATCCCAGTTTGTCAAAGAACAAAAATTGCTGTCTGACGCTTGTGGTTACAACTCCCTATTCAATAAATTATTGATGGGCAGTGGTTTGGTGCGGCGAAATCATGACCCCCAGCCAGAGCTGGGGGTTTGATACGCTTCGCTTGAACCGCT
>CAZQUK010000192.1:0-7027 GCA_964596435.1 uncultured Oligoflexia bacterium | reverse complement strand
TCAAGGTTACAGGGAGCTTTCTTCCGACTAGTGTAAAAACCCCCGCAATTATTCAATAAAAGCACTGTAATCTAATTCAGCGTAGCTTACGGTTTCATCAAAATATTGATAAGAATTATCTAAAAATGCTGAAAGCTCATTGTCACTTAGCTTTGCTCTTGGTTGCCATAAAAAAAATGTTGTGGTTGCAATTATTGCTATTGCAACTGAAGTTACGCCGGCTAAAACAAAGCGCCAGTTAAAGAAATTAAATTTTGGGATCTTTTCAATTTTAAGTAATATTTTAGAAAATTCATTACTGGGTTTTTTAATATTAGCAACATCATATTTTTCAAGAAAGGCTTTTAAATTATCTTGTTCTTTTTCCATGGGTTCACTCCGTTCTTTTTTAAATATTCTATAAATATGCTGCGCCCGTTAAATAACCTTGATTTAACAGTACCTACGGGAAGATTTAGTGCTTTTGAAATTTCCTCGGTGTTAAGATCCTCTTTGTAAAAAAGCACAAAAACACATCGCTGTTTGTAAGGGAGCATTAGAATGCCTTTTTTGATTATATCTTTTATAACAATTGCATTTTCAATTGAAGGTGAATTACCGGACACAACTGAATCAAATGCGCTAAGTTTCTGCTTTTTTTCCTTTCTAAAATAATCATAAGCGGTATTTATTGTTATTCTATAAACCCAGGTTTTAATTGTAGAATCATTTCTGAATTTGGAAAGGTTCTTCCATATTTTTACAAATACTTCCTGCAAAAGATCATCCACCGCGTTTTCCCCAACCAGCCAGTAAAGAGTGCTCCTGACATATTTTTCGTAATCAGTGTAAATAGTTTTAAAAAAATTGGGGTCCTTCTCGTCGTTAAGAAGGGCCCCTGCGTAATTGTTGTTGCTAATTGTATTTAAATACTTTACTGCCATGACTTAGAATTCATCAGCTTCGTTAAAGTTTTCTCCTCCACCTTTTCCCATTCTGCCATTGTGTTTACCATCCATAATGGTATGAAATTTGTCTCTTTGTTCTTTTGTTAGTATTTTTCTAATTTGTAGTATTTTATTAAACCTCAATTCGCCCATTTGCTCCCTGTTTTTTTGGACATCTTTGTGGATTAAAAATAATTCATCATCTGATGCATTATTTTTAAATGCTTCCTTCATTTTCTGTTTTGTTTTTTGGGTAATATCGTAAAGTTCTTTCATCTTTTCTTTTTCGGTTTTTTGCATTTCAGATAATTTCGTTTTTTGCTCCGAACTCAGGTTAAGCTCTTTAAATATCCTGTTAAAATGCATTCCCTGTCCACGTCCTTGACCTCGTTCCATTCCTTGGCACTGTCCCATTCCTTGACACTGTCCTTGTCCTTCTGGGCCGGGGCCACGGCCTAAGCCTTGTCCATTACCTTTTCGTGCCTGGGCATTAAAAGATAATAATATAATTGGTAATATTGCTAAAACTGCTATTAATTTTGTTTGTTTCATAAAAGCACCTTCTTTCTTTTCTTGGTTTTACCTGATTAGACGTTACAAACCACATAAAAGTTCAAAAAAAATATTATTTTATATCCATTGCAGGCGTAACGGTGGCAATAAATTTGGTGACGTGGCGCAACACCACACCCTTTTGTGTGTTTACCTAAGAGCGTAGACAAAGGTATTTTAAGTGTATAAAAAGAAGGTACTGGGAGAATAATATATTATGAAGAATTTGAACCCAATATTAACTGAACGTCAGCTTCAATCTGAAATTGAAAAATGTGAATATTGTGAGAAGAAGCCATGTCGTGAGGCCTGTCCCGCACACTGCTCACCTGCGGATTTTTTAATGGCAGCAAAAGGTGGACTTCCGTCAGATTATAAAAGAGCTGCACTTATGATCCTTGAATATAACCCACTGGGTGGGGTTTGTGGTTCTTTGTGTCCGGATTATCATTGCATGCGTGCTTGTGTTTATAAAAAATACAATTCTTCGGTTCAAATTCCAAAAACACAGGCCACAATTATTGCAAAGGCACATAAACTTGGTGTTCTTAAAAAACTTCCACTTGTTAAATCCCAAAGCAACGGCAAAAAAATTGCAATTATGGGCGCCGGGCCCACAGGTCTTGCGGCTTGTGCATATCTGGCAAGAAAGGGTTTTAAGATAGATCTTTATGATGTTCAAAAAAAACCGGGTGGTTCGTGTAATCTAATTCCAGAATTAAGATTATCCTCAGAAACGCTTAAACATGACATTAATTATTTATTGAGTTTTGGCGATATAAGTTTTTTTGGTGATAAGCAGATAGAAAGCCCCAAGGATTTAACAGGAAATTCTTACGATGCAGTTTTAGTGTCTTCCGGCCTTGGTGATCCAATAAAACTTGGGGTCAGTGGCGAAGATCTTACTATTTCCTGGAAAAGTTTTTTGGAAAACCCACAAGTATTTAAGACAAACGGAAGAGTTGCGGTTCTAGGCGGTGGTGCCACGGCGGTTGATTGTGCACTTCTTGCTAAAACACTTGGCGCGTCTGATGTTGATATCTTTGTTCTTGAAACCTTAGATGAAATGCCAATAACAAATCATGAACTTGAGCTTTTAATAAATAATAAAATCAGAATTAATAACAGACTTAAAATTACAGATGTTAAAAACATAGGGGGGCTAAAGACCCTTGAGGTTATTAAGGTTACACTTGGTTTTGCCGGTGCTTTTGATATTAAGGCGCTTTCTGAAATTAAAGGTACTGAACATAAAAGAAATGGTTTTGACCAGGTAATTGTAGCAATTGGCAATAGGCGAGTTAGTCAGCAGTGTAGTGAGGAAAATGTTTTTTACGCTGGCGATTATATGAATGGCCCCACCACCGTGGTTGAGGCAGTGGCTGCTGGAAAAAATATTGCTAAAGAAATTGATTCGTATTGTTTTAAAAAACAAAAAGAAAAGGTAAAAAACCCCCGAAATAGTTATTTTGGAATTGATGGGTTTGAACATGCACCGGTTTCACTTAAAACAGATTTTTTTGGCCGAACAATTAATGGCCCTTTTTTGCTTTCTGCCTCCCCGATGAGTGATGGATTTGAGCAGATGAAAAAAGCTTATGAAGCCGGTTGGCCAGGCGGTGTTATGAAAACAGTCTTTGATGGTGTTAGCATCCATATTCCCGCAGAATACATGTTTACGTTTGGAAAAAACACGTATGGAAACTGTGATAACGTTTCTGGACACTCATTAAATCGTGTGTGCGGTGAGGTGCGTGAACTTGTTAAGCTTTATCCTGATAGGTTAACCATTGCATCAACTGGTGGTCCAATTTCCGGTAACGATGAGGCTGATAAAAAAGTTTGGCAAAGCAATACAAGTAAGTTGGAAAAAGCCGGTGCCATGGGTATTGAATACAGTCTTTCCTGCCCACAAGGTGGCGATGGCACAGAGGGCGACATTGTTTCTCAAAACGCCGCACTAAGTGCAAAAATTATTGATTGGGTTCTGGAAAAAAGTAACAAAGATGTTCCCAAATTATTTAAATTAACAGCAGCTGTTACATCGCCTTATCCTATTATGAAGGCAATTGGCGATGTTTTTGAAAAACATAAAGGACATAAAGCTGGCGTTACACTTGCCAATACTTTTCCTGCAATGGCGTTTAGAGATTCGGCGGCGGCTGCAAATTCAAATAAATCGTGGGATGAAGGCGTTATTGTTGGTTTAAGCGGTGAGGGTGTCACTCCTATAAGTTACCTTACGCTTGCTAATGTTTCACGATTTAATATTCCTGTTTCAGGAAACGCGGGCCCAATGAACTACATGGCGGCTGCAAATTTTCTGGCTTTGGGTGCGCGATCTGTGCAGTTTTGTACAATCGTTACAAAATATGGTTACGGAATAATTAATGAACTTAATAGTGGTCTTAGCTACCTGCTTGAATCAAAAGGAATGAAAACTGTTGGTGAGTTAATTGGATCGGCGTTGCCAAAACCTGTTACTGATTTTATGGAGCTTTCACCTGTTAAAAAAATATCAGCGTGTGATGAAGAAGTTTGCCTTGAGTGTGGAAACTGCACGCGCTGTCCATATATGGCAATAAAGTTAAACGATAAAAATCACCCTGTCACTGACCCTGAAAAATGCATTGGTTGCAGTATTTGTGCAAAAAAATGTTTTAGCGGTGCACTTTTTATGCGCGAAAGAACAAGTAGCGAGCTTAAGGCACTAAAAGAGGATTAGGATGCAAATATAAAGGATTTGTGCGCCTTAAGGGGCACAAATCCTACCACATCGTGGTGAAATATCCTAAGTTCTAAGAGCCCGAAAAGCTAAACCTAAAGAGAAAAAATTGTTCCGCTTCCAAGCTGTATACGTTCCTTTCAAAAAAAAACTACAGTTAGTTCGGAGTCAACTTTTGAACCCTGTAGTTTAAATAATCAACAACAAAAACATTTCCATTTGAGTCAATATCAATAAAAAATGGTGATGTAAATTTCCCATCACCAATACCAGATGAACCAAACTTTGTTAAAAAAGTACCAGAAGTATCAAATGCCTGGACCCTGTTATTTGTGCTTTCAACAACGTAAACGTTACCGAAACCATCAACTTCAACATCTGTTGGGCCTTTGAATTGTCCATCGCCAGTTCCAAAGGTACCCCACTGGGTAATATAAGATCCCGAAGAATCAAATTTTTGGATCCTGTTGTTTCCACTATCTGCTACATAAATATTATTATCGCTATCAACGCCAATACCGTAGGCATTTGTAAATTGACTGTTACCTAGACCGGTTGAACCCCATGTGGTTACATATGTGCCATTTGAGTCAAATTTTTGCACCCTATTACCGGCGCGTTCAATAACATAAACGTAGCTATCGGAGTCAATGGCAATACCCTTTGGCTGATTAAACTGACCGGCAGCAGATCCTGCAGAACCCCACTGGGTAATATATGTTCCAGAGGAATCAAACTTTTGAATTCGTGAATTTGCATAATCAGCTACGTATATGTTGTCGCTTGAATCAACAGCCATTCCTTGTGGGTTACCCATTAGACCATTTGTGCCTCCTAGTGATCCCCAAGTAAGAGTAAAACTACCTGTTGAATCAAACTTTTGCACCTTATGGTTAAATGAGTTGTTTGTTATATAAATATTGTCACTGCTATCAATTGTAATACCAACTGGAATTGCGATTTTATAATCTGCAGTTTCATCGGCAATACCCCATGTTGCAACTAGCGTTAGAGAAGAGTTGTATTTTTTTATCCTGTTTGCACCATATTCACTGATATATATGTTTTCGGATGCGTCAACGTACAAGCAAAATGGATTTGCAAAACCAGTAATTTGATTAATATAGGTTCCTGCAGAATCATAAATTTTAATTGATCCAGTACTGTATAAGGCGACATAAATGTTATCACTATCATCAATTGACATATGATATGGGCCGGTAACAGCCCATTGAGTAACATAGGTAAAGGCAGAATCAAATTTTTGAATCCTGTTATTACCTGTATCAGCAACATAAATGTTTCCTAGGCCATCAACTACTATTCCTTTAGGACCGGAAAACTGACTATTGCCAGTTCCAGATGATCCAAATTGCCCAAGATATGTACCTGCTGAATCAAACTTTTGTACCCTGTGGTTAGTAGTATCAGTAACATAGATACTATCAGCTGAGTCAATATGTATTCCACCTGGATACATGAAACTACCGTTTCCGGTTCCAGCCGATCCAAACTTTGTTACATATGTTCCAGATGAGTCAAATTTCTGGATTCTAAAGTTACTTGAGTCTACAACAAAGACATTTCCACTTGAATCAAGCGCAACTCCCATTGGTGAGGAAAACCAACCGTTGGTTGATCCAAAATCCGTTCCACCCCATTTGGTTACGTAATTTCCACTGGAATCAATCTTGTGTACCCTGTGATTTTGAAGTTCGGTTGCATATACATCACCTGTTGTCTCATCAACCGTAACACAAGCTGGTCTGTTAAATTCCCTGTCTCCATTAAGACCGCCAAATTTTGAAGCATAGGTAAGACTATCGGTTACAGGTGTAATTGTCAGTGTTGCCGTTGCGCTTGTTGAGGTTAAAGCATTCGCAGTTACTGTGTATGTAAAGCTTGCGCTTCCGTTATAATTTTCTGTTCCAGTAACGCCAACCGTACAGGTGCCGTCAGTACACGAGCAGGCTGTTGTTTCAGAAACATTTGTAAGATTTGAAACAGCGCAGGCACTTGCCAGATGGCTTTCAGCATCGCTGTAACTTAAGGTAATTGATGAAGCACTATCCTCTCTAAAATTATTTGGTGTAACGTTACTAGCAACAGGTAGATCATCGATGGCTGATACGGTGAGTGTAAAAGTTTCTGTTGCAATTATGTCACCATCCGTTACAGCTATTGTAATGATTGTATCACCATTTTGATCCGTCTCGGGTGTGATTGTAGCTGTGCAATTTGGGGCAGTTCCGCTAAAGGTAATCGAAGAATTTGCAACCAAAGAGGTATTGGAGGATGAACCAGTAAGATTTGCATTGCTGCAAGTTAAAACTGAATCCAAATCACTAATTGTAAAAGTAACATCCTTTGCAGTGTCCTCATTAACAGGGGTGTCGGCAATTATGCTAATAACAGGACTAATTCCACTTTCTCCATCAGTTGAAGAAGAAGATGATGATGATGATGATGCACTTGTTGTAGTGGCAGTGGGAAGTAATGTGCCGTCCGTGATTGTTTTTCCGTCATAATTAATGCCGGCTTCGCAACCTGCAATAACGCCCATAACACATATTGCACAAACGGACAGAGACAGCGTTTTTAGTGTGAGTATGATTTTCGCGTAACCTAAGTCCAACATACGTTCTCCATCTACGTTCGCACGGGCAACAATATAACCAGTATACAGTTTATTCTGGTAGAATGTAAGTGTGTACGGCGCGACACACTGCATTACGAATGGCGTCAGAAAAAACCTAACTTTACGAGGGGTTCCCGAATTTTTTTCTGAAGTGCAACTAATTGGAATGATTGAGAAAGCGTAAGT
>CAZQUK010000191.1:0-7036 GCA_964596435.1 uncultured Oligoflexia bacterium | reverse complement strand
ATTGATGTTGATTTAACTTATGAACTCAGTGAGTGTGAAAAAGATATTATATATTTGGAAAAAGGCGAAGAACAATTCCTAAAACACCTAAGCCTGATTCATAAAGACTTTTCCAAGTTTGTTAGCACTGGCACAGCACAACTTAAAGACAAGCAATTCAACTGTTTCATTACAGACAGGGACGGCACAACAAACAATTATTGTGGAAGATACCGCTCATCAATACAATCAATTTATAATGCAGTATTTCTAACACACTTTGCAAAAAACAAGACAAACAATTCAATATTTATAACATCTGCCCCACTTCAAAATCCCGGTATTTATGACGTAAGCGTTAATCCGCCTAAAAGTTTCATTTATGCCGCTTCTAAGGGCCGTGAATTTATTGATCTGTCAGACAAAAGACTTACATACCCAATCAATGATGAAAAAAAGAAATTAATTGAAAATTTTAATAAAAAAATAATTCAGCTTATTAAAACACCTGAGTATGAAAAGTTTTCATTAATAGGATCAGGGCTTCAGCTAAAATTTGGACAAACCACAATCGCCAGACAGGACATTACAAAAACCATTGAAAAAAATGAATCTTTGAATTTTCTAAATATTATTAAAAAAATAGTGGCCGATATTGATCCAAAACATGAGAATTTCAGAATTGAAGACACCGGCCTTGATATTGAAGTAATACTAACAGTAAAAAGTGATACAGAGGGGCTTAAAGATTTTGATAAAGCAGAAGGCGTTAGATATTTAAATAAAGTGCTGGATCTTAATATTTACCAAGGGCCGCATCTAGTTTGTGGTGACACATCTTCAGATATCCCAATGATCACGGCTGCACTTGAATACACCAAAGATGTTTATTCTATATTTGTAACAAAAAAAGAGGATCTGGCAAATAAGGTTAAAAACATATGTCCAAACACAATTATTGTACCAGAACCCGATATGCTTGTAACAATTTTATATAATATTTCAAAATAGCTTAGGGAGAAAAAAATGAGTGAAGTGAAATTTAAGGGCGCAATATTCGATTTAGATGGAGTTATTACCGGTACGGCCAGACTTCATTCAAAAGCGTGGGAAAAAATGTTTAATGAGTATCTTAAAATGGTTGCTGAACGCGATGAAAAACCCTTTGTACCTTTTGACCCAGAGAAAGATTACCTTGAATATGTTGATGGAAAATTGCGTCAACTTGGTGTTAAAAGTTTTCTTGAATCGCGTGGAATCAGTCTACCCCTTGGAGACCTTGATGATCCTCCAGAAAAAGAAACCCTGGGAGGACTTGGAAATAAAAAAAATATTGATTTTCAAAAAGTACTTAAAGAGGAAGGACCTGATATTTTCCAGTCATCAGTGGATTTTATTAAAGATCTTAAAAAGAAAGGTATAAAAGTTGCGGTTGCTTCTTCAAGCAGAAACTGTAAGTTGATTCTTGAACTTGCAGGACTTGAGGATCTTTTTGAAACACGTGTTGATGGAGAAGTATCAAAAGAGTTAAAGTTAAAAAGCAAACCTGCAGGAGACATCTTTGTTGTTGCAGCAAAAAAAATTGGTTTATTACCCGGCGAATGTGTTGTGTTTGAAGATGCAATATCAGGGGTTCAAGCTGGAAAAAATGGAAATTTTGGTTTAATTCTTGGTGTTGCAAGAGAAAAAAATGGCGATACTCTTTTCCAACATGGTGCTGACATTGTAGTTGAAGACTTAAGTGAAATTAGCATTCAAAATATTAACAATTGGTTTGAATATGGTATAGGCGAGGATGGCTGGCATCTTACTCACCATGACTTTGACCCAAAAAATGAAAAACTCAGAGAAACCTTAACCACTGTAGGTAATGGATATTTGGGCACCAGAGGATGTTTTGAAGGCGCCTACGACGACAAAACACATTATCCAGGAATATATATTGCTGGCATTTACAATAAAACACCAACAATTGTTCATGACAAGGAAATATTCAATAACGATTTGGTTAATTGTCCAAATTGGCTGTTAATTGAATTCAAAATTGGAAAATCAGAATATCAAAACCCTCTTTCACTTAACATATTAAGTTATAAACAAAATCTAAATATGAAAGAAGCCATTTTAGAAAATGAACTTATCTGTAAAGATGGACTTGGAAGAATTACAAAAATTAAAAGTGGGCGAATTGCAAGCATGGCTAATCCCCACACACTCGCAACGCAATATAAGTTCACTCCACTTAACTATTCAGGCGTAGTTACATTCAGATCGTCAATAAACGGAAATATTATAAATAATGGAGTTGAAAGATATAATCAATTGAACCAGAAACATCTTGTTCCTGTTGCGTCCGGAAAAACCAAAGATGGTATTTTTTTGTGTGTCAAAACAACACATTCAAAATATCAAATTTCACTTGCTGCTAAAACGTTAATTTTTTGTCATGGAGAACTTATAAATACTAAAAGATCCATAATAAAAAATAAGGCATTTATCGGTGAAGAATTTTCATTAATGGCTCGAGAAAACATATCTATTACACTTGAAAAACTTGTATCAGTTTATACTTCTGTTGATAAAGGCATTAAAAACCCAAAAATATCGGCAACAAATAGTATAGTTAAGCTTAAAAACTACAATGCTGAACTCACCCCACACATTAAAGCCTGGGATAACCTATGGCAAAAATCTGATATTCAAATCCATGGCGATAGATTTTCACAAAGAGTTGCAAGATTGCACACATATCACCTACTTATTACTGCTTCCACGCATAACAGAAATATAGACGCAGGTATGCCTGCGCGAGGGCTTCATGGAGAAGCCTATAGAGGCCACATTTTTTGGGATGAACTATACATTATGCCTTTTTATAATCTTCATTTTCCAGAAATTGCAAAACCCCTACTAATGTATCGATATAATAGACTAAAGGGTGCAAAACAATATGCAATAGATAATGGTTATGCAGGTGCAATGTATCCATGGCAAACATGTGACGGCGGTGATGAAGAAACACAGGTTTTACACTTTAACCCCAAGGATGGCTCCTGGGGTCCCGACCTAAGTTGCAGGCAAAGACACGTTTCAATTGCTGTGTTTTATAATACTTGGAAATATATTTCAGATACTGAAGACACACAGTTTCTTGAAAAATACGGTGCAGAGTTAATGCTTGAAATTGCAAGATTTTGGGCAAGTATTGCAATTTTTGATGAAAGCACAGTCAAATATCATATTGAAGGAGTTATGGGACCGGACGAGTTTCATGAAAAATTGCCGGGTTCAAAAACCGCAGGAATAAAAGATAATGCTTATACAAATGTGATGGTTGTCTGGTTACTCGAAAAAGCAATGGAAGTACTAAAAACCATATCTAAAGCATCACTAATTAAATTAAAGAAAAAAATACATTTCAACGAGAATGAACTTAACAAATGGCAGGATATTATCACAAAGCTTAATGTTATTGTTTCAGATGGTATTATTAGCCAGTTTGATGGCTATTTAGGTTTAAAGGAACTTGATTGGAGTCACTATAAAGAACAATACGGCGATATACACAGGCTTGATAGAATATTAAAAGCAGAAGGAAGCTCTCCAGACGAGTATAAATTGGCAAAACAAGCCGATACTTTAATGATGTTTTATGCTATCCCACCTGAAGAAGCCTGTCGTATATTAAATCAGCTTGGACAAAGTGTTGATGACCCGATAAAACTTTTAAAAAACAATTACGAATTTTATGAAAAAAGAACTTCACACGGATCTACATTAAGTAAAGTTGTGCATGCGGTAATGTCTGGACACATGAATAAACCCATCACCACGTGGGAATGGTTCCAGGAAGTTTTAGAAAGTGATATTTATGACACACAAGGTGGGACGACACTTGAAGGTATTCATACCGGGGCCATGGCCGGGGCACTTGATATTATTTTCAGATATTTTGCTGGTATTGATACTTTTCACAACAACCTAGAAATTAATCCAAACATACCGCCACTGTGGAGCAAGATAAAATTCAGAGCTGTTTATAAAAACAAATGGTACAACTTTGAATTCAAAAAAGATACTTTAACGATTAAACTTGAAGGCAATGGTAAAAAGCCTGTGCCAATTATCGTAAAGGGTAAAAAATACAATTTACTCCCCGGCAAAACAAAAAAAATAAATATTTAGAACCGGGCACTAATGCCTGCATAAAACAAAAATGAATTTCTTATATCCAGCGTGGCTTTGTAATCGTAATAGTGTTTTGCTTCATAAAATCTTCTTCCAAACGCATAGCCACCCTTAATTTCAACCGAAAAAATCTGACTTAAAAATGATTTTAGTCCAATTGTGTATTTTTTTTCATCATAAAAGAGCCTATTTTGTGCAATACTTCTTTCTTTTCTTAAAAATAGCTTTTGCGAATAATCGAATTCGCTGAAAATCTGAATTGGACCCCAGAAAAAATAATAAGCATTCATTTTCACAACCCATGGCCCTAAGGCAAAACACATTAACATTAATTTCTGGGTTGGCATCCAAAAAATATTTGCAAATGGTAAGCCAAAAGTGCCTCTAAATGTTTTACTAGGCGTCCAGTTATACGCAACTCCTGGTACTGGAACATAATTTAAAATTGATCTATTATTTGAAAAATTAACCAAAAATAACCAAGAACTTGTTTCATTTGAAGGGATCAAATAAAGCCAGGTAAGTCCAAGAGTTGTAACATCTGTGCCAGAAAATGGCATATCACTTGCGGAACCCACAGATAAATTGGCACTCATTATACTTTTAGATTCGCTATGGTAAGTATACGAACTACCAAATTTAAAATCCCAGAATTTTGAAAAATTTTTATCAATTGTTCCTGGAATCTTTGCATCAGTTTCTACGTTTAATAAATTTGTTCCATATGAAAAAGAAAACACATCATTTTTTGATTTTATGATGGGAACACTCAACGCAATGGAGATTTCACTTAACTTCAAGGAAGTTACATTGTCAGCTGTTTTTACATTTTGGTAAGCACCCCAGTTTAATAGCATTTTTGATTTTACGTTTTCAGGACTTCCAAGGCTTGAAAACATATCAAAAGCCATTGCTTGGGCATTACCAGTTAAAACAGCAATAAGCACTACAAACTTTATGTATATGTTTGCATTCATAATCTTGTAAATAATGTGTACAACTATAAAAGCATACCCGCAATACAGGCGGTAATAAATGAGGCAAATGCACCAGCAACCATGGCTCTTAGAGCAACTTTTGCTAAATCCCCTCTCCTTTCTGGTGCGATGGCACCAATACCACCAAGCTGTATTCCTATTGAACCTACGTTAGCAAAACCACAAAGGGCATAGGTTGCAATAATCTTAGCTTTCACACTCATACCCGCTGCTGCATATACGCTTAATTTTCCGTATGCTATGAACTCAGTTAAAAATATTTTGGTGCCTAATAGATCACCAATTTTCGCAGCATCATCCCACGGGACACCAAGTAAAAATGCCAACGGAGATAGAACTTTTCCAAATATCCAGGCTAAAGTAAGCTCATTAAAATCAAAAACTTTATCGCCAAGAAACCCAAGTCCCATATTGATTAGCTTCACAATTGCCAAGAAAGCTATAAGCATTGCTGCAACATTCATAGCAAGAGTCATCCCATCCGTAGCCCCCCTTGCTGCTGCATCAATTACATTTTGATCAACTTTTTTGATACTTGTATTAATTTGTTTCATGGATTTAACACTTTGAGTTTCAGGCATAAATATTTTTGCCATCATAAGCGCTGCAGGGGCCGACATAACTGATGCTGCAATTAAGTGTCCTGCAATTCCAGGTACAGTATCTTTTAACATCATGACATAAGCAACAAGAACACCACCCGCAATGGTTGCAAACCCTCCAGTCATAACGGCTGTAATTTCAGATAATGTCATGTCCTTTATAAAAGGCCTCACAACAAGCGGTGCCTCGGTTTGTCCAACAAAAATGTTTGCTGCACAAGACAAGGTTTCTGGTCCACTGGTTTTCATTGTTTTTGCCATAACCCAGGCCACACCATGCACAATCAATTGCATCACACCAAGATGATACAAAATTGCCATCAATGATGAGAAAAATATTATTGTTGGGAGCACAACAAACGCAAAACCTGCAGCTATTGTTACCATGCCTTTGCCCTCGCTAAGAGGCATTGGACCAAAAGGATATTTAGCCAAATTTCCAAAAACGAATTCTGCACCAGACTTTGTAGCATCCAGAATTAAAATCACCACATCGTTTAAGGATGCAAAAAAATCGCGTCCAATTGACGTTTTAAGTACAATTATTGCCAATATAAATTGTAAACCCAAGCCCCATCCAACTAGTTGCCAACGTATTTTGTTCCTATTTGTGCTAAGTAAAAAACCAACACTTATCATAAATGCAATACCAAGTAGGCCCATAAGTCTCATAATCAATCTCCATTTATTGGCAGAATTTAATGTTACTTTACTATATGTATATATTTTTATGTACCAAAATATATATAACCGCCTCGTCTGCGCTGGTACAGAGAAAAATAATTTCAAAAAAAGATTATTAGATTGATCTGCAAACAATGTCTGTGTATTGCCACAACACGTACTTGAATTGTGTACTAGTGCCAGAACCGAACACAAACTTAAGGGCCTTTATAAAATTACCTGCCCAGTTTTGTCAACCTACACTTTTTGACAGGACTGTTTCTAAATTTAACCTTTCCCTTTCATCAAAAATCTTTTTACTGCCGATATTCACAGCTATCATTGAGCCTAAACCAACAGTTGCACCAATAATAAGCATAATAAATATCTGATATTTAACAGCCTCAAGTGGCGAAATACCACTTAAAATTTGCCCTGTCATCATTCCTGGAAGTGATATAATACCCGCCGCGGCTAACATATTAATTATTGGAATCATACCAGCTCTTAAACTTTCTTTTTTAATTGCTGATATTGCTTCATTTGCAGTTTGTCCAAGCATAAGCTTAGCTTCAATTTCATTTTTCTTTTCAACGGATAATTGAA
>CAZQUK010000190.1:0-7108 GCA_964596435.1 uncultured Oligoflexia bacterium | reverse complement strand
AGAATAGGGCCTAAAATAAGGTGTTTTTTGAAAATAAATATGCAAATAAAAAAATAAACCAAAACATTGTCAACATAAAAATATTTTGCTCAAATAAAAAATTACGTAAAAATGACCGGGAACTGATGTGCGCGCGAGTGTATGTGAAAAATACTGCAGCCTACGCTTTCCCAACCTGCGATTACGCAGGCGGTGGCAACCTACGCTTTCCCAACCTGCGATCGCGCAGGAGGAGCGACAACCTCACCCACTAAAAAGTGCGGCAGCCCACAAATTCCATACTCGCGGCGCAGGCGGTGCAGAGCTTGCGGCATCTATTGGTGCAATATCAGCAGATCATTTACTAAAAATTTCAGATGCAGGAATTAGCGCACTTGCAGGCGCACAAACTTGGGTGTGGTGCTTCCGGAAACTGCTTTTTATCTTAAAGCACAATACGCGCCTGTGCGCAAAATGATAGATGCAGGCTGATTTCTTATACTCATAGCCACCATTGAAGGCGAGATTAAGTAATCGTTCAGATTGCCACACAGATAAAAAAAACTAACAATCTGAAAACTTGCCTTCCGTGGGCTATTTCCTGGACCTGATTAGATATATTGGAAAAACGATGCAACGCAACCGCTTGACGGCGTAGTCATAATTGACTACAATTGGTTTGTTAAGCAACTTTTTTAACAGGTCAAAAACAAGGCGGTGTCTTCTTGCTTTGTATTTTACAAATGAATTTAAAGAGTACTATCTAAGAGAGCTTGAAAAAATAACAGGTCTTTCGGTTGGAAACATAAGGAGAGAGTTGAATAAACTAAAAGAAGATAAACTATTTTTAACAAGACGAAACGGAAACCAGCTCTATTATCAACTTAATCAGAAGCATCCATTTTATAAAATCAAAGCAAAAAAACTGATCCAAGCAAATGCAGCAAAAATCACAGGTACCGGAAGAACCGTAATTACTGCCGTTGTTAACGGCAACCTTCAGAGATTTGCAACTAACACTTGTGAACCTGTGTCCATTCATTTTGGGCCACTCGCAAATACAAGATAAAGGCCATATGGTACATTATCATTGGTTAGTTTCTTAGTAAAACAGACTAATACCGCAGACAGTCTTAACAATACACTAATCGACATGTAACTCTTAGATATTATTGAATAAATTTGTGTTTTAATTACGAAAAAACCACCACTCACTGTTGACTAAGATGGTCGGGTATTGTAAAATTACAGTCACTTCAAGAGGTGCACGCAAAAGTCATATAAATGATTGTATAAAAGCTGATGCTTCTTAAAAGAAAGGTTGTTGACAGTGGGACGTATGAAGATCATTAATAATTGTTTCACCATAATTATTTCAGCATTTTTTCTTACATCCCTATCATCGTGCGCATTTAAGCCAACCGATTCTGATAAAATGTCGGCACTTCAAAACCCGACAGCCGCAAGTGCAAGTGGTGGGACATCATCATCTTCATCATCAGTCGCCGCCAACGAAACACCAACCGCCGATGCAGGCGATGATCAAACAGGTATTGACGAAGGTGACCTTGTAACCTTAGATGGATCGGGTTCTTCTGATCCAGAAGCTGCAGCATTAACTTATGCTTGGTCAGTAACAAGTGTAACGGGTGGTGAAATTGTAGTAGGCGATATTTCACTTTCATCAACTACAGTTGTTGGACCAACTTTTACTGCACCTAATGCATTAGCTGATTACATAGTAACATTTTCACTTACAGTTAGTGATGGAACAAATACATCAGTGGCAGACACCGTGGATGTTACTATTACTTGCGATAACGATGCTCCAACTTTAACAACAGTTAATACACTGGCTGGTGCAACAGAAGATACAGATTACAGTATTACATATGCAACACTTTTAGCTGCTGCTAATGAAGCCGACGTTGATAGCAGTCCAATTAGTTTTAGAGTGGAGGCAGTATCAACTGGTACATTAAAAGAAGGTGGAGCAGATGTAACCGAAGGAGTATCACTGCTTTCTGTAGGCGAAACATGGGTGTGGAAAGGTGTCAGTAATGCAAATGGTACGCTCAATGCGTTTACTGTGGTTGCATGGGATGACACTTCTGCAAGTGCTGCTGCAATTCAGGTAAAAGTTGATACAACCGCAGTTAATGATATTCCAACTTTAACAACAGTTAATACACTGGCTGGTGCCTCAGAAGATACAGCCTATGATATTACATATGCAGCGCTGATAGCTGCAGCTAACGAGGCTGACGTTGATGGCGATACACTGAGTTTTAGAGTGGAAGAAGTATCAAGTGGTGGATTAAAAAAAGACGGCAACCCTGTTGTTGAAGGCACATCACTTTTATCGACAGGTGAAACTTTGGTGTGGACTCCTGCCGCAAATGCTTATGGTACTATAAACGCTTTTACTGTGGTTGCATGGGATGGCACTTCAGCAAGTGCTGCTGCAATACAGGTAAAAGTAACAGTAACGCAACTTGCAGATGATGCTTTAAGCCCTACTTCCTGGCCATTTACAACAAGTACGAACTACACTTATGACACAAATAAAATTGAATTCACAGCAGGTGTGGCAAGCCTTACGGCACTTGATCAAGTTGACGATGACAATAATGCCACAACTGGTTTTGATGCTGGCACACATATGGGTACTGCGTGGGATGCTGGAAATTCATATATTGAAATCACTGATGACAGTGATTGTGATGGTACAGGGGGTGATGGATCTGGAACTAATTGTTCAGAATTTGATAGTAGCTGGACCCCACAATATGCAAATATTGTCGGGTACTGGCGTATGAATGGTACAGTTGGGGCAATTGCAGATAGTGCAACGGTTGCGGATGTTCTTGGTAATACAGATTTAACAGCTTCAGATGCTGGTGGTGCAGCAATGGCTTATGAAAACGCAAGATTAAAACAAGGCATACATATTGGGCCAGATGGTGATTTTGTTGTAAATAATTCTCCACATGCAAATATGAACGTTTCAAGAGTGACGGTTTCCGTTTGGGCCAAAAGTGATATTACTGATTATGTGTCATATGGAATCATGACGTATCGTGCGATGACAATTAACAGCACAATTGTTTTTTGTGTTAGTCCAGCCAGCGATGAAGTCGAATTTCAAATAAAAATTGATGGCGATGAAGCAACCTACCATGGTGTTGAAGCAAATAAAATAATAGATACAAACTGGCACCATTATGTTGGTACTTATGATGGTACTACAATAAAGATGTATGTTGATGGAGTGCTACAGGTAGATACTGAGGCCGTTGGAGGTGGCAGCGGAGTTATTGATCCGGATAATCCAGCAGAATTTACAATGGGAGGAAATTATGATGGTGTATTGGATGAAGTTGCCATCTGGTCAGAAGCTTTATCACAAACTGAAGTTGATGTTCTTTATAGCCGTCAGGCTCCAAAATATGCTGGAACATACACTTCACGTATAATAGACGTCGGCGCAGATTTAGGTGCAAGTGCAACCTGGACATCATTTGCTTGGATACCAACACTTCCATTTTTTAAAGAACTTCCAGATGGTGGAGCCGCAAATAGTGAAACCACAACAAATTATGCAGCCTTAGTTGGATCAACGGGTAACCTTGATGATGATGATCTTTTAAGCGGTATAGTTGGACTTTGGCATTTTGATAATGAAGTCGACGACGATTCAGGTCTTGCTCCACCGATCTCGGGTACTTTGGTGGGTAACGCAACATATTCAACATTAAGTAAGCTTGGCACGCATTCTTTGACACTTGATGGATCCGGCGATTATTTTAATCTTGGTGATGTAGCAAAACTTGAAATAAGTGGAGCCATGAGCATATCAGCTTGGGTTAAGTCAAATTCTGCAACAAAACAACAAATTGTTTGCAGGTGGGATTCCACAAATACTGAAAAATCGTTTGAATTTTTTATTACATCAGGAGGATTATTGCAGTTTGATCTAAGCTCTGATGGTTCCACTACAGATGTATCGCTCAATTCTGCAAGCACCATTAATGATGGACATTGGCACCATGTTGCTGGTGTATATACTGGAGCTGATGCATATCTTTATATAGATGGAGCGGAAGTAGATACAGCGGTTGATAACAATGGAATATTAGCTGGTAGTACTGAAAAGATTTTTATTGGAGCTGGGTATGAGCCAGCTCCAACTAGTTTTTTCAAGGGCAATATTGATGAAGTTGCAATCTGGTCACGCGGACTGCATGCCACTGAAGTCGAGCAACTTTACCGTCGTGGTGCAAACAGAATTATGTATCAGGTTAGATCTTGTGATGATGCTGCATGTTCGGGGGAATCCTGGGTGGGACCTGATGGGCTTTCAACTAGTTATCTTTCAGAAGTTTATAATACATCAACACCCGAAGGTGCTGCTGGAAATGTACAAAGTGGGCTCCCAACTATGACGTATTCTGATTTTACACAGTTATCACCAAGTAATAACAGGTATTTCCAATACAGATTTATTATGGAATCGGATAACACTAATATTGCAATGTCCCCACAATTAAAGAGCGCAACAGTGGGGCCAAACCACTATGACAATACAAATCCAACCATTGTTAATAAAGCCGCTGAAGGCGTTGATTACATGACAACAGCTACATTTACTGAAACTGCTGTAACTTGCAGTGGAACATTAAAATATCAGTTATCACCAGATTCAGGCGCTACATGGTATTGGTATACAGGCGGCACATGGACTTCAACTGCAACCGGTTATACAGAGGCAAATTCTGATGCTGAACTTACTGATGCTGCCATTTCTAATTTTTCCACACAACTTGGGGATGGAACACTTTGGTTAAAAACATTTCTAAATTCAAATGGAATGCAGGCGTGTGAAGTGGATGAAATTACAATTACTGGTGGAAAATAAGATTAACAGGGATGAAGAGCCACAGTAAAAAATCTGGTTGCATAACCCCAGTTTAGCGGCTATAATGGGGTTATGATACCGAGATTTATAACCCCAAGTAATAACTACAGTTTTTTTTTGTTTGGTCCCCGCGGATCAGGTAAATCGTTTCTCCTAAACCATTTTTATGCGCCCCACGAAGTGCTTTGGATTGATCTTCTTGAAGCAAACACAGAGGCGCTATTTCAAACAAATCCTGATGAATTAATAAACCAGACGGCACATCTTAAACCAAAATCAAGAGTCGTTATAGATGAAATTCAAAAGGTTCCCAAACTACTTGACCTTGTTCACAAGCTTATTGAAGAAAAAAAACTACTATTTTCACTAACGGGTTCAAGCGCAAGAAAACTTAAAAGAGGAGCCGCAAATCTTCTTGCCGGTAGAGCCTTTGTTTATAATTTATTTCCATTTACATCCACCGAACTCAATCAATCATTTGAACTTTCTTCTGTATTAGAATGGGGTTCACTTCCAAAAGTTTCTGAATTTAAAAGTAATTCTGATAAGAAAAAATTTCTCCAATCTTATGCTCATACCTATATAAAGGAAGAAATTCAAAATGAACAAATTGTCCGAAACCTTCCCGCCTTTAGACGGTTCATAGATGTTGCTTCACAAATGAACGGGTGCCCATTAAACTATTCTAAAATTGGTAGAGATATAAATACCGATCACTCTGTAATAAGAAGTTTTTATGAAATTCTTGAAGATACGTTAGTAGGGTTCTTTTTACCTGCTTATGATCTTTCAATAAGAAAGCAGGTCAGAAAAACACCGAAATTTTATCTTTTTGATACAGGAGTAAAACGGGCACTCGATAAAACACTTGATATTCCACTTAAACCGCAAACCTACGAATACGGCAAAGCGTTTGAACATTTTATAATCCTGGAATTTTACAAACTCTGCAAATACAAAGAAAAAGATGAAACACTTTTTTATCTTCTTACAAAGAATAATCTTGAAATTGATCTTGTAATAAAAAGACCCGGGAAAAAAACACTTTTTATTGAAATAAAATCTACAACAAATGTAAAAAAAGAAGATGCCCAAAATCTTTATGGCATAACCAAAGAGATTAAAGGCAGTGAAGCCTTTGTGTTGTCACTAGATAAAAAAAGAAAAACATTTGAACATATAAAATCATATTATTGGAAAGATTTTATAGATTTGTTTGCAAAAGATAATATTTGAAATCGTATGTAACTTCTTAAAAAATTGTGCGATGGAGTTAAACTCAAAACTACAATGGGCTAGTAAAATTGCAATGAAACGGGGGGCGTAGGTTTTGTAATATAGTGGACAATAAATTATTTCATAATGTAGCTTTACAGATTTTGTCCCTACCCTTTGAACCTTGCAAGAACCAAAGTAATATCATCATTTAAGGGCTCCCCAGCTGCATAATTCTGAAAATCCCTTAATATATTATTCTTAATTTCCTTTGTGTCTTTATGGGCATGCCTGCAAAAGGATCTAATAAACTTACTATCGCCATACTCTTTTTGTGATCTGTTTAGGCCCTCGGTAATACCGTCTGTGTAAAACAGAAGCATATCGCCAGGATTTAAATTTATTGAACTATCTTCATAATCGGCGTTTTCACTTTCCCCTAGTCTTGGCCCAGGCGCGCTATCAAGAAAATTTAAATTCTTTTTTGAGGCCTTAATAGAATTTTGTGCAGCACCTGAATTTTTGTACCAGTATATTGGTTCGTGTGAGGCATTTGCATAAAGAGTCTTTCCATTTTTTAAATCAATCACCGCCACAAAAAAAGTCATAAGGACACTTCCCTTTGTGGAATCATAAATTGCTTTATTAAGCAAATGCATCACTACGCGTGGAGAATCTGCTATCCATGGAGAATCAACAGCCAGTCTGCTAACAACACTACAAGTGGCCTTTGCAGAGGCTGTAATCATTGCTGCTGAAACACCGTGCCCTGTGGCATCACCAATTGTAATCAACACTTTATCGTTGGGAAACTTAATAATGCCCCACCAGTCACCACCACATTCACTTGCTGGGGTGTAATAGCTTTGAATTTCAAGGTTTGGTAAAATTATTTCATCCGGAGGGAACATTGTGTTTTGAACGTGCTTTGCAGTTTCTAGTTCTTTCCCCATTCTAGCTTTTTCTGCAGTTTCTTTTAGTAAGCGTATGTTTTCC
>CAZQUK010000189.1:0-7158 GCA_964596435.1 uncultured Oligoflexia bacterium | reverse complement strand
GGAATATAAAATTAATATTTTATGGCGAAAATGGAGAGCTTGAATATGGTGGAAGTGATAAATATAAATATTTACCTAAGGAGAGCCCCGAAGAATGGGATCGTGAGTACAATAAAGGGGCTTCTGTTGATGAACTTGTAAAATATGCAGTTGATACTGGTATCATAAAAAAGGAGGATGTTGGCAAAACTTCACTTCAGTGGTACAAGGCACTTCCCCCCGAATTGATCGAGCAAAAACAAATGGAAATGCACTGGTTTTCTTACTACACGAAGTGGACGCCAGAAGAAAATTTTTACTACGCCGTAAAGCACACTGGTTTTGAGACAAACGATGAAGGTCGTACAGAGAGTACTTATACTAAATATGCAAGTTTAGATGACAAGGCTGATGGATTCCATTTTTATTTAGGATATATGAAGTTTGGGCTTGGAAGGTGTTCAAGAGATGCACAACAGGATATTAGGCGTAATCACCTGACCAGGGAAGAGGGGGTTGCTCTTGTCCATAGATATGACCATGAGTTTCCTAAAAAACACTTCAAATGGTTTTTAAATTATCTAAACATTAAAGAAGATTTTTTTTGGGAAGTAATGGATTTCTATAAAGAACAATCTAATGTGTGGAAAAAAAAACATGGCAAATGGCAATTAAATTATATTGTTAAATAAATTAAAAACAGAAATGAACTCGAAATGAAAAAAAAAATTATTCTCTTGGGCTGTGGCAATATTGGAAGCCGACATTTACAGGCAATTTCAAACCTTCCTTATGAATTAGAAATAGTTGTTATAGATCCAAACAACGATTCAATTAAACTTGCAAAAAATAGATTTAATGAAGCACACAAACCATATAGTAATCATACAATTGTATGGCAAAATGAAATTTTAGATAATGTAAAAAATAATGACTTTGTTATTATTGCTACAAATTCAAAAGGTCGTTGTGAATTAATCAGTAATTTGCTGAATTATGGATCTAAAAGAATTTTGGTTGAAAAAATGGTGTGTCAGTCAAGTAAGGAATATTCAAAACTAATTAATCTCTCTAAAAAACATAATTCAAGTATATGGATTAATACAATAAAAAGGTATCATGAAACCTTTAATGTTATTAAAAAATACTTTAATGAAAAAGAAGATTGTAATTTTTCAGTGTTGTCAGGCAGTGCTGGGCTAAGTTGTAATGCTATTCATTATATGGATTTATTTGCCTGGATTTATGGTGATACAAATGTTGACTTGGATGGTAATTATCTTATGGACAAAGTGTTTGAAAACAAAAGAGGACCCGATTATGTTGAATTTGCAGGAACGCTTTTAGGTAAATTTTCAGAAAGGTCAAATTTTAGTATACATTTTGCTGTCTATCCTAGCCCAACGGTAATTACTTTTATGAATAAAAATGTTCATATAATAGTAGATGAAAATTCAGAAAAAATTCACACAATTAAAGGTCCAGATGAGCTGAAACAGTTAGTTTTTAAGAGGCAATACGTAAGTGGTACTTCAGATATTATTATTAAAGAAATATTTGAAACCAATTCAACAAAACTTCCAACCTTAGAAGATCATTATAAGATTCATATGGAATTATTTGATGTTTTTAATAAACAGTATAGTAAAATTACTGGTAAAAAACTCGAAAAATGTCCAATCACTTGAGTGAATAAAATAGCAGGGAACTTTTATGAAAAAAATTGCTTTAATTCCAATTTTATTAGGGTCAACCCGTATCAAAGATAAAAATTTAATTATGGTTGATGGAAACCCACTTGTTACATACGTGGTTAAGGCATGTAAGGCTGCTGGTATTTTTGATGAAATATATCTAAATTCTGAGCATAAGATATTTGAAAAATTAGCTCATATTCTTGATGTAAAATTCTATCATCGAAAGCCTGAACGTGGCGGGTCGTCGTGCCAGATGATTAATAAATCACGACAGTGTAATAACGACAGATGTCAAACACATGATCATTTTATTTATGATTTTATGAATTTTCTTGGAGAGCCATCAACACTTGCACTAGTTCATACTACATCACCTTTGTTGGAAGGAAAAACGATCAAATCATTTATGGATACATTTTTAAAAAATGATTACGATTCCTGTTTTTCTGTAGAAGAACACTACACAGAAACACTTTATGGTGAAAAACCTTTAAATTTTTCTTTCTCAAAAAAAATTCCAACTCAAACATTAGCCCCGGTTAGAATGATTTCTTGGGCGCTTTCTGCATGGAAGACAAAGTCGTTTATTGATTCATATGATAGGGATGAACAATCTGAACATGGACCGACATTTTGTGGAAAAGTTGGATATGTTCCGCTAGGTAAAATTGAAGCACTTGATGGTGACACTTGGGATGACTTAAAGTTAATAGAAGCAGCACTTTTGTATAAAAGACAACGTGTAAAACCGGGTGTTTTTAATTTTCATGATAAAATTCTTGGTATAGAAAATGATCTTGAAAGTTTGATTGCACGTGATGGAGTTACGGTTTTTAAAACCAGGGATAAAAACGTCAAGTTAGATAATCTTGAAGAAATTAAATCAAAAATGGGTAAGGCGCCTTGGTTATATTTACTTGTTTATTCTGAAACTGATCAAACCGCTTTAATTTGTCAACCGCCAGGCGATGGCGCGCGAAAGCATTGTCATATAACACATGATGAATGGTGGTTTATTCTAGAAGGCGCTTTTGAGTGGCAGCTTGAGGATGGAACTTCTGTTAAAGCCAAGGAATCAGATTTTGTTTTTATGCCAAAAGGGACTGTACATAAAATTAGCTGTACAAGTAAAGAACCGGGTATTCGTTTAGCATGTGGAGCAAGGGACATGGAGCATATTTATGTCGAATAAAAAAGTAGCAGTTGTAACTGGTGCTTCAAGTGGAATAGGGAAAGTTACACATGAATTATTATTAAAAAAAGAAATAATTTCAATTGCGATTTCACGTTCCTTAAAAAATTCAGATAACACCAGAACTTGTGATATAAGGGATAATCAAGAGGTGAAAAAAATATTTACAAGCATTAAAGATCAGTATGGAAAAGTTGATATTTTAGTTAACTCCGCAGGTATTGTAAGGGTAACTGATTCATTAAATGTGTCAGATAAAGAGTGGAACGATGTATTGGGGACAAATGTCATTGGAACCTACAATTGTTGTCGCGTTGTTTTGCCTATGATGCAAAAAAATAATTCAGGTAAAATTGTTAATATTTCCTCCATTGCAGGGCGCACTTGTAGCCAAACAGCATCTATAGCTTACACCGCATCTAAACATGCCGTTGTTGGGATTACAAAGCAGCTCGCTGTGCTTTTTGGCCAATTTAATATCAATATTAACTGTGTGGCTCCTTCGCAAACAAAAACAGAGATGCTTATCAAGAACCTTACAAAAGAAAAACAGAATGAAATATCATCAAAAATTCCAATAAAACGCTTAGCAGAACCTCAGGAAGTAGCAGAAGTTATTGCTTTTCTGATAAGCGACGAGGCCTCTTATGTGAATGGTGCAGTTTTTGATGTAAATGGTGGTCAGTGCTGATTTATTTTAAAGTTGTAAATATAAGTAATGGATTATTTTTTTGATAAACTAGAAACTATCATCCTGAAGATAGGAATAAAAATTTGCAGTTGGGTCACCTTGTGGATCCAGCCATTTCCAAGAATTTTGCAGCTGTTTTTGTCTGTTTATATATTTATCACTGTCGCTTAGCCATGATTCTAGTTCTTTAAATAGATTATCTTTTCCACTGATTGTTAACTTAGAAAGTTCAGGTGGTAGTGTGTATTTTACTGTACATAGAGGATCGTAAAATATACCGGCTCTATTTCCATGTAAACCTGCAAAAACTGGCGAAGTATACATAAACCCGAGACATAAATCTGCACATGAAATTGCAATATAAGTATCAAAAAGATGATCTAATATAGTTACCCTTCCTTCTTTAAAAAGATCTGAATTTTTAGAAACAAGTTGTATTAATGAATCTCCATATTCTGCTATTGGATCATCTAGGGACCTTTTTGGTTTAAAAATAATCCCGATATTCTTTTGTTTTTTTAGAAATTCATTAAAATCTGAATAAAACAAATCAGTCATTTCTTGAGTATATCTATTTGGTTCGTGGCCAAGATCAATTCGCGTTTTTTTTGAAATTATTGGCTGGTCAAATATTGCGATCCATTTATTAACATTTGAAATAGAATTAAAATACTTACTACCCACATCAGTTCTTGCTTGTTGAGGGGATTTGAGTAACCAGCTTGAATTACCGTACATAGTTGGGCCAGCTTTTCTGTATATTATTTTACTAGAAATATTCTTGATCTGTCTATTGGAATATATTTCTCGATGCAGCTCATTCCAAATCCATAATTCTTTTGATGTTAATATTGATCCAAGTAATATTGTATTATCAAATGTAACTTTATTATTAAAAAAATCATATTCACTACTGGCATAAAACCACAAAATTGTTCTTACGCTTAATGCATTAAGTGCAGCAATATATGGACTTTCTGGCCATATATTGCTTACAGTTGATAAAAATATTTTCATGTTTGTGTGTTTATGTAAAACAATGATGGGTATTGATCGGATAGCAAAATTACAAAGTACGGGCGCAAAAAATCTATTTTTAAAAATAAAAAATATTTTCAGAAAGTTAAATATACTTTCAAACAATATTACACATTTGCCCATAAAAGGGAGTATTGATTCAATCTTATGTTCAAGACCCCAAAATATCTTGTCTTTCTTTAAGTTGTCTTGGATATCTTTAGTGGGGGTAACAGAAGATAAATAAAGCGCTTTTGAAGAATAATTTAAGTCTTTCTTTCGGCTAAGAAATGCAAAATCTAAACTATGCTCATTAATTGGCATCTCTTTATAAGAAAAGCCTGACCAAACATCTGTAATGTTTTTCAGATGTTTAGTGTTACCCGTTGTTCTATAAAAAATAACTAAAAGTTTTTTGAAGAATATAACAAATGCTTTAAACCATAACCATAGGCGATCAAGGTACCAAATTAAACCCAGAATTTTAATATTATTTGGTAAAATATGTGCAAATACATTTTGCTTTAGTTGATCTAATTGGGTTTTAAAATAATAGATATTTTTATTTGTAGAGTTTTTGTTTTTCCATTCTTTAACTAAATATGAAAATAAAAAAACATTTTCAAAATCAATAGCAAAATTTTGCAAAAGTGGTATTTTAAAATCAACGTTAATATTTAGTAAGTTGTAATTGAGATAAAAATTATTAAAATCACTTTTTTGAAATTCATAATACGCTTCTTGCTGGATTTCTAACCATCTTGGGCGTGTAAAATAATCATTTGAATCAAGTACGGTAAATCTGTTCAAAAAATTAGACTTTACTCGTTCTTTTTTCCAATAGATAACAAAACCAAAAAAACTTGCTACCAATGCAATTGGTAGATTAAAAGGGTGGATTTTATGAATAAAAAAAATACTTTTTTTCATATTAATAAAAAATATGTAGATAATTAAATTGAGTTTTAAAGTATAATTTCATTAAGTAAACGCGAGCTGTTGCCAACCCGCGCTCCTGTTAGAACCGTACGTGCGCAATTTACGCATACGGCTCCTCGGTTTGTGTTTCAACTTAGTACCAAGTCCGTTTGTGATATTCAACAGAGTTTCTGCCGCTGGAGGTCGTGGTAGTGGGTTAAACATTAGACGCCTTTCGAATTGTTTCCATGTGAACGATCTTTTTTGGCTTCTTCTATTCAACCATTTGAACAGTGCTTTGGTTGCTGTGAAATAGTAGTGATTGAGTTTATTGCGATTAAAGTACACCCCATAATATTCGTAGTGCCCTCTGTGTTTGGCGGCTGCCAGTTCCCAGATGTCATTCAGTTTCTTTTTATGGCGGATATCCTTTATCCATTGTCCAAACGCCTCAATACATTTCCCTAGCTTCTTTGGCGCTGTTTTGATCTTTAGTAGGGGGACTTTCTTGTTCTTGTTTTGCCTTCCCCAGTATAGACAAAAACCCAGGAATGGGAGTTGACCTTCGGGTTTTGCAGCATGGAACTTTAGAATCCCTGATTTGTCAGCGTTGAGTTTAATTTTACCATAATTTTCTAGTCGCTCCTGGAGAGCGGCTTTGAATTCGGTAGCTTTAGTTTCGTTGCTGAATACAAATACACCATCGTCCGCATAGCGGACCATTTCTCCATATTTAAACCAATTCTCGTCGAACCAGTTGTCGAGAACATGGTGCAGATATATGTTGGCTAGTACTGGGCTGACTGGTGCATCTTGTGGTGAGCCGCGCTCACTGCGCGTTATCTCTCCATTTTCGTGCAGGATCGAGTTTCTTAACATCCGGCGGATTAATCGCAGAACGTGTTGGTCTCCTATCCTTGTTCCTATCAGCCACATGAGCAGATCGTGGTCCATTGAGTTAAAGAATTTTTCAATGTCCATCTCCACTGCTACACAGGTTTCTTCTCGTTCGGAAACTACCTTATACAGGCGTGCTAGTGCCTGATGAGTGTTTCTTCTTGTTCTGAATCCGTAGCTGTGACGATGAAATATCGGCTCATAGATTGCTTCAAGAACTTTGGCCATTAAAGTCTGGACGATTTTATCTTCCAGACATCCTATTGCCAATGGTCGGAAACCTCCTTGCGGCTTTTCAATGAGTCTTTCGCGGGATGGTTTTGGCCGCCATCCTCCGCGGTAGATTTCATCTGCGAGCTTTGTAAGGTTTTCTTCCAGGTTCTTTTCGTATTCTTTCTTTGTGACTTGATCGATTCCAACAGCCTTGTTTCCATCTAGCCGCCGGAATGCCTGTCTCAAGTTATTTACATTGAAGTGGTGTAATAAATTATCAAACCGCTTTGTGTGTTTAGCTTGAGCAGCTGAGTTTATCCAATCCAACCTTTCGTATTCTTTGAATGACCCGGCTGTGCAGACATCAGGGGAAAGTTTGAACTGATTCACTCTTTTAACCGTACACTCCCTTCGCTTCATGGGCATTGCCCCACTTCTACGCTACTATGGAGGTATCTGACTTCTCTTGTGAGAATTATCTTCGGCTCAGCTATTATACTTTGCCCGTAGAATCTGATCTTACTTGATCTACCCGCAAGAGATCTCCCAAGTTC
>CAZQUK010000188.1:0-7173 GCA_964596435.1 uncultured Oligoflexia bacterium | reverse complement strand
TACAATTTCCCTTAAGCCCTGGGGTAGGGGCTTTCCAAACCCTATTTCGTTTGCAGCTTCAATCTCAGGAGCACTCAGTTTGTTAAAAGAACCTATTTCTTCAACAAGTTTATTGTTAGTTTCTTTCAGTTCCTTATTTTCTTTTTCTGAGTCAAAAATAAAAAGCGAGGCAATACTACTTATTCCTGCGGCCAAACCTCCCCAGAGGGTTCCGTGCATTAAAGCACTTTCCCCCCTTGGGGAGGTGATGGCACCAGCTGCACCCCCCAGTGCAAATGCTCCCCCTGTTAAATAAATAGATTTTGCTCTATTTGTGCTTGCGCAAGATGTGGCAATTAAACAAAGGGATATAAGTAAAAATTGACTAGTTTTTGACAAAGTTTTTAACTCTTTCCGTGTTATTTGCTCTAGGTGGGGTAAAGTTTTTAAAATTGTCATCCTTTTGAAGGGGGTGCAATTTTTTTATGTCACTTGCAATTATTTCAAACCCTGTACGCTTTATTCCATCTCTATCCGTATATGATGAGGTTTTAATCTCACCAATTATAGATACGGCATCTCCTTTTTTTAGACTACTGCCGGATAATTCGCTTAGATTGTCAAAAGCTGAAACTGGAATCCAATTAGTGTGAGTTGTAATATAGTTATTTTGTTCTTTATCAAAATACCCATTATTAACTGCAACGGAAAAGTTGGTTATCATTTTCCCGTTTTTTGAAGCTAATCTTTCAGGGTCATTTCCAAGGTTTCCTGAAATTATTGATATATTGTTTTTTTTCATTTTTATTTCTCCTTTTTTTGTTTGTTGGTTGGTTTATTCATATTGATTAGATGTGAGACTTATAAATTCAATCGCCCTTCCTTCAGGATCTTGAGATTCCGTCAGATCATCATATCTAATAAATAAATTTGATTTATTTGGGTTTATTGTAAGCTTTACTGGGGAGTTTTCGGTTCCAATCCACCATCTACCTGGCTTTCGTCTTGTTTCCCACCTTTTGCACCCTCCGTCACCACAAATCCATTCACCAGTTGAGGTGGAGTAACGACAATTATCCCCTCCGGGTTCAACGCAAATATTTTCACACTTTTTCCAGATTCTATCGTTAGTAAGGTGCTGTCTTTCGTAGCCATTTTTAATTAAATTAAGTGCTTTTTCTCCTGTTCCATATAAACCCAATATTATTGATTCATTTGGATAAATGGTGATTGTGAAATTCTCTGCCGGTGGGTTAACACTGGTTACTAGATTAAATGATGTAAGATAGTTAAACGTAAGGGGAACTAAAACAATTTGCTTAGCATATTTTTCAACCCAGCTTTTGGGGTGAAGTTTATATCCCTTTCCCTCACATCCTGTATCTTCGTGGGTTAAGCTGTGAAAATTTGCATTTATTTCACCAACATTAGAAGCTGGTGCTTCAATTATAAGACGATTTTCTGAATTATTCTTTATTTCAATGGCACGAAAAAGTGCAGCTTTTTCATTAGTTTCAATTAGTTTTAACTGTCCTGATAAATTAAAATACTCAGGGTTAAAGTTATTTTCATGAACTTCATTTATCTCAATTTTTGATGGAGGAGAGCGGAGTATGAAAGTCGTGGAAAACAGCAAATTATTAGCTTCTTCAAACAGATCTAGTTTAATTTTAGCCGTTGTTTCCACATGGTCAGAAAAAATATTACGAAGTCCTCCTATATCAACTTTAATTTTTGTATTTGTGTCATCATTATTTAGGATTAAATTGTTTGTGATTAGCTCAAAGCGCGCTCCCCCCAAAAAAGCATATGCTTTAAGAAATGTTAAAAGATCAGGATTAATCATTTTATCCATAGGAATTATAAAGCTTATTTCATTTGGGATCAAAGAGGGTAGGGTGATGGGTTTTATGACGTTATAAGTATTTGGTTCATTATATTCAATCAAGCGGGTGTTATACGAATATGCTTTAATTTCACTTTCGCCACTTTTTCCCCATTTGATATTAGTTAAAATTGCTTTTGGAGGTTTTATTACTAATTTTTGGGATGAATTTTTCTTTTTTTTGTTTTGTGGCTCTTCTTTTGTTTCAGCAACTTGATCCTTAAAGCTACAGCTTGTGAAAATTCCTAATGTAAAGAGCGCAAGACTCCCCATTAATGCAATTTTTTGCATTTTCATTTTTATTATCCCCCTCTATTTTTTCCTTAAAACCCCTGATTCCAGTTTCTGATCACAGACCTGATTCCAGATAACCGAAATTTTCTTATTGCTTAATTAAATTTTTTTTGTCTTAATAGACTTACAACCAACAAAAATTGGGGTTTGACTATGGATATGGGCCAAACCCCATTTTTGTTTTTAAATTATAGATCTCCTTCAACACCACAACCGCCACCTGGTCCACTCATAAGAGGGGAGTTTTCTCCTCCACCATGACCACCACCTCCTTGGCCGCTCATAGCTAGGCCGTTTACATCACCACCGCCGCCGCCCGGTGCCATTAAGTTTTTATTTCCTTTTGATCCATCAGCATGATTTCTTATTTGGGTAAATGCTGAAACTGAACTGAAACCGCCCCCTGTCCTGTCGACTGTTGCCATTACCTGCCGACTGGATAAGTTCCCCCCACCTTGTCCTTTTCCCATTGCGAGTGTGGTGTCATCAACCCCACCTCTTGCAGATCCACCAGCACCTCCTTCACCGCCACCGCCTTTGCCTGGAGCAAAATCTGAAACTGAACTGAAACTGGAGTCTGTACTGGCGACCGTTGCCTTTGCCTGATAACTAAGTAGGTTTCCCCCTCCATCACCCGGGCCCATTGCGGTAGTTTTACTACATATTTCAATTGGCCACGTAATTCCATCTAGTGCATCTGCTATATCAGAAATCGTAACATCTCTTTCCTTCATGTAATCACCTTCATCATCTTTTACGCGATCAAAAGCTCTGCAGTGTATTGTAGCCGTAAAGGGAGATGTGATTTCTGTAACATATCCTTCCCCCATCCCCATATTTCCATATGTCTCGCCAAGAATAACCCTGTCGTTTTGGCTCAAATGAGCTAAGCCTTTTTGTTCTGCTAATTTAGTATTGCTAATTTGTATGTAGCAATATGGTTTTATTTCAAATTCGTTATCTAAATCACTTACCTGAATTTGTTTGCCTTCACTAAACATTGCTACATTTCTAATGGGCAGACCTCTATTACTGTAAGAAGTATAAAACTCAATATCTGTTAAAACCCTATATCCATACTCACAGGTCATGTTGTCGGTTTCTGCCAAACTTATTACAGTTAGCGCCATTACCCCCACCATCATTTTTACTATTGTTTTCATTTTCTCTAACTCTCTTTCTATATTTTAAGTATAATGATCCTTGACCTCTTTACAGATCACAGATCACCGACCGGATAACCGATACCCGATCACAGTTATTTATTTTCCACTTGAAATTAGAGCAAGAACATTGCCTATTTGATAAGAGTGATTAGTCTGCCATCAAATAAGGGTTCATCGCCTTTTTTCAAAGCATGAGATTATTTTAATCTGTGCCGTCAATTCCGCCACCGCCTGCGCCAAATGTAATTGATATAATTTCATCCGGCGTGGGTTTAAGCGAGCCATCAACACCACCACCACCATCTTCGCTAGAATACGCAACATTTCCCGCACAAAGAATTAATAAAAGGAATATTAACTTTC
Organism: uncultured Oligoflexia bacterium; assembly: GCA_964596435.1. Lineage (GTDB taxonomy): Bacteria > Bdellovibrionota > UBA1018 > UBA1018 > CAZQUK01 > CAZQUK01. The sequence continues at coordinate 3,486 of CAZQUK010000188.1, read as the reverse complement.
TCATTTGTTCTCCTCATGTGGTCAGGAATTAACAACAAACGTCCTAAGTAGTCAATATCGAAATGGAACTTTTTTTACTGGACGGAATTAAAAGTTCCATGTAGACAAAACCAATGAATATTTCAGGATTTTTAGAAACAAGAAGGAGGAACTTAAAGTTCCAAACACACGCTGAGCATTATATAGAACTGGGTGGTGAAGCCTCAATTAAGATATCAGAACGACAATTTAGAAAAATTTCAACTGATAAAAGCCCTCCTACTGCGCAACTTCTTTCCGTTTTATTTGATAAAACCCCACAACAAGATAAGAACACATTAATCATTGCATTTATGAAATCTCTTCTTGCGGCAAAATCATCTGTGGCTTCGCTAAATATTTTAGATTATCTTGAAAGGAACTTAACCCCGCCAATTGATGATAAAACCCAAAGTTTATGGGAAAAAAGAAAAAAATGGATGATGTATTCTAATGAGCAAATGTCCTTTCTTATGGAGAACGAGGAGGCTTTTAGGTTGCAAAAGAGAATCTTACTTATTGACAATGTTCCAATCAAAAACTGTAAACTAACAGATGAAAAAATAAAAAAGATGAAAGACCTAGACTTGATCCATATTGAAAAAGGTTTGATAAAGCCAAGCAGAAGCGCATATAGAATACCAAATGACAGGAATAGCGGTTCTAAAGCAACTGCTTATGGATCAGAATTTATAATACATCATATAAATACTTTTGTTTCAAAAGAAGGTGATGATCATCAAGAACTAGCCGCTACAAGTGCGTTACTTTCAAAACAAGCCGTAGAACGAGTTCTAGAACAACTGCGTGCTTTTAAAAAATGGGTTCAATCATTAGCTCAAAGCGAGTACACTAAGGAAACAATACCAGTAGTATTTGTTGGCTTTGCAAAAGCATTAAAAATTGGAAAAGACATATAGTGGATAAAATAACAGCAAACAGATTGCTTTCGCGTATTAACTTTATTACATCGCTTGGGGACTTTATTTCGCTTTTTGCAATTCTTCAGTTAATTTATGTTTTAAGTAAAAGCGTTATTCTTGCGGCGTATATTATACCAATAAAAAGCGCAGCAATATTGTTATATGGTCTTATTTTTCCATTTTTAGTTAGTCGAATATCTCTAAAGAGAATACTTACTCATTCTCAAACACTCTCTGGTTTTTCAATGGGGTTAATTGCTTTATATTGGACAATTTCAAACTCACCAAGTCCCTATATAATATTATTATTAGCTTTTTTCCAAACCTTTTTTCGTCAATGCTTCTCTGGTGCCAAAGACACATACTCAAAATCAATGGGCGCTTATAATGAACATAGAAGTTTTCAAGCTCAACTACTCTTTGGTCAATATGGTGCTCAGTTTTTGGGTCCAGTATTAAGTTTTATATTAATATATTATTTACCACTATCAATACCCCTCTGGATTGACACATGCACCTTCTTTGTTGCGGCACTTCTGTGTATAAAATTTCCTTTTGTGTCACCAAAATATAGACATTCGATTCTAAACCCCATTAAATACATATTTAAAACCACTGGATTGAGAGAAATTTTTATTTTGAGATCAATAGGAATGTGGATACCTATATCAATATGGAACTATGTAGCGTTTACAATTATAACCAAACATTATGGTTTGGAGCTTATTCATTCAGTTTGGATATACTGTATTGTTGGAGCAGGGTCTTTTTTAGCCTCTTACCTCCTTAACGAATCAGGCAAACAGAATATTCTAAAAACTACAATGACAAAATATCATGATTCTTATTTGGCCGCATTTGGTTTTTTATTAATAGGTATAATCCGAATGTTTTTTATATTTCCACCTGACATATTTTTAGCAATTCTTCTTACATTTGTTGGGGGCTTTTGCAACGGGCTAAATGCAATTACATCACTATCACTAAGAAGAAAACTTACAACAGATCAAGAGTTTCCTGAGGTTATTGGCTTTGAAATGATTGTTGGAAAAGCCTGCGACTGGATAATCGGTACTTCAATATTTATTCTTTTTTCAAAAGGAATAATTGATTATCATTTTAGTATGTTAATTTGTGGACTTTCGTTTTTTGTTTTAGCAATTTATTCTTTGAACAAAAACTTAAGAGTATAATTTAAGTCGTGATTAGGCCTTTAGCTCAGGTATTTTTTTACAAAATCAGGCCAATTTTTCCTGCGTATCCGGTTGTCACATAATTCAGATATTTTCCTCTAGATCCTGGCCAAAACTGCCGTCAAGTATGTGGGACGTGACATTGTGGGTTACGACCAAATGAGATGAATCGAAGTATTGGAAAATGTTGATGTGTTATTATGTTGCGCCCGAGCGCGGGCGGTAGAAGGATAGCCCTCTCTTTTCTAGTTTCTAAGCTGCCTATGCGGCAGTGAACGCTGAGTGCGTCGCTAGGGAATTCGCTGCAATAACCACGAGAATTAAAAATTTTTTCAGACAAATTAAAATTAAATTATAAAATCTGTTGTTCTCTTTGGCTTCGCGCCCACTTTAATGATGAACATGTAAATAATTTGTTTCCAGTCCCAGATGCTTTGTCTAGTAACACATTTGATACATTTACAACCACAGAAACAACCCCAATTAGTAAAAGCCACATAGATGTACTAACAGACAATAGACTTCTTAGGTTGTTGTTATCATATTATTTTATAAATGCTTCAGCCCCTCAAAATAATGACAATGTTTTTAATGAATTTAGTAAACACAATAAAAATACCGTACTTGCTTGTATTAATAAACTTGAGCTTATGGGATATATTTCAAAAGAGGGACCTCATTCATATAAAGCAAATACTAATTATCTTTTCATTCCAGAAAAAAAAGACTTTAAAAAATTAGTGCTCGAAACAATAGTTGATATTGTTAAAACTAGTGACTTTAATAAAAAAACAAACAGATATGGTAATTACAAAGAGGGTAAATATGTCTATTTTAGAAGAACGCTTACCCCAGATCAGTTGGAATATATTATGGAATTATTTGAAAACTCATTTTTTGAGTCAAAATCATTAGAAAGCAAGGCAGGACAAGAGTATAATATATCATATATTATAGGTGCATTGAACGAAAAGAAAGACTAAAACTTGATTAAATTAAATCCAACTAAAATTTTTATTATTTCAAAAACCGTCTCAAGAATTGGGACAAGCTTAAGACTCATTGTTTGGCCTCTTTATGCTTTTACATTAACTCTAGATCCTAAAATTCCTGTTCTAATGCTTATAGCAAATTCTGTTGGCTCAACAATAGGCGGTTTGTTTTCTGGCTATATCGCGGATAAATTCAATAGAAAAAAAGTCATAATTATTGATGATCTTATTTGTGGTGTTTTTACGATAATTATTCCATTTCTTTCAAAAGAAACAATCCTCTACGCAATTCCAATTTCATTAATTTGGACATTGTCAAATTCTTTAATTTTTAGCTCTTACGATTTATTTATTAACGAC
>CAZQUK010000187.1:0-7203 GCA_964596435.1 uncultured Oligoflexia bacterium | reverse complement strand
TTGTAAAACTTTGGGATTCACCCCAGCTTGGCTGGGGGCTTAGCGATGGAGTTAGAGTGAATAAATCTGTGATGATTAAAACAAAGTGCCTAATAAATTATTAGGCGAATTGTCCCCGCCACTTTTAACAGGCGTTAGTCTTCCTCCTATCGCTTTTATTAGTTCCTACTTAAAATTCTCCTTTTTACGGGTCAGCGCAAGTGCCGCCATCAAACCTGTCTTTTTGTGCATGACAATTTTGTTTTGCTTGCTCTAAAGTTAAAACCGAATTGAACATTCTTACAATTGCTATATCGCCACCAAAGGAATTTGTTGCTTTTACAATATCATAACCAACACTCACCTTATTTGAAGGCGTGGGATTAATTCCTGTAGGTATCACGCCACCCAGACCATCATCGGCCCAAATTGCGCCGTTCACATAAAACTTAATCACTCCTGCATCGTATGTACCAACAACGTGACTCCATACATTTAGTGTTAATTGTGCAGCCGTTCTCCTATACGGATTGGTAGCAGCGACCCCATCGCTTGCGTAAAAAGCTAACTGCCCATTTCCGCCATAAAGCCCCAAATAGTAAGCTCTATCTGCAACTACAGTGGCCCACCTTGAAACTATTGAATTATAGCCCGTAAAATCTGACGGCCTTATCCAAGCCTCAATGCTTAGCGCTGATTCTGAATTAAGAGTTGTGCTCGATCCTAAATCTACAGCCTCTGGTGTTGCAGTAGCAAAAGTTAACCTATATGGGTCCGCTGCAACGCCCGTTCCGTTCCAGCCAAGAGTAGCGCACTCCGGGTTAATAAAATACATAAGCGTTCCAGTAGCACCAGTACCGGACAAATCAAACCAGGAAGAATAAAGATCTGAGCAATCATCCAAAGGAAGACCAGGAAATGAAACTCCATTTTTTGCACTTGCCGCATCAAGATGAAGTATCAAGTTATCCGTGTAAATATCATCAATTGGTGTTTCCCTAAACCTGTTTGCAGTGACGTTAAAATTTTGATTAACCTGCGCGGCTGTTAAACTGTCGTTATAAATTGCTGCTCTTCCAATTCGACCGTTATAGTAGTTGGAAAATCCCGCAAGATCCCTTTTACCAATATAAAGAGGTGCCGCAGAATCTAACATAGTACCGTGAGTGCCTGCTGTTGTGCCGGAATTTTTTAACTTACCGTTAACATAAATTTCAAAGCTATCCCCACTTCGTTGCGTAAGCAAATGGGTCCATTCATTATTTGAAAACAAGTTTGCACTCGATACAAGATACACATCGCCAGAATCGCCCGAATATAAAAACTTCATTATATTTGTGTTATCGCCATCATGGTCCAGCACTAAGTAAAACTGCCTATCGTCATCAATATCTTTTCCAAATAAAATATTTTTACTTGCAGTTGCATCTTTATTTATCCACGCTTCAAGTGCAAAGTCACCACCTTCAAAATTCACCAAATCTGTGTCGTCAAAATTAACATGATCATTTGCTCCATCAAAATCCAGAGCGTATGGGTTTGAATACGTACCGTCCCCGATCCAGGGGGATTCTGTTGTAAAGGTACTCATATCACCGTTAAGTGCAAGCATTAAATCAAACCAGTTTGTTGTAACATCATCGTTGGCCGTGCCATCAAGACGTGGGGCAACGCCAAAGTCATTTTGTGATTCTGATTGAAAATCAGTCGAATAACTCGCATCAAGTGCAATTACAATTTCATCTGTGGAATCACTATTAGGGTCAGTTACGTAATTCGCTCTAACCGTTACATAAAATTCCTCTGTACCCGTAAGATTCGTTGGGCTTCCATCTGTTTCTGTTGCCGCAATAGTAAATTTGAATGTTCCTCGCTGCTCTGATGTCGGCGTCCACGTTAAAACGCCATCTGAAAAAACAGCCGTGGATCTGATCACTACACTGTTTGAAGTTGTAAGGGAGGCTAAACTAGTGCAATCATTATCTGCAGCCGCGTAGTTTGGATCAGAGGCATCAAGTCCCATAGATTCATAAACGCATGCATAAGTTACAGCGTTATCATCTACGTCCGTTGCAGCTCCACCAAAAGTATATTCGGTGCCTTGAACTAGTGGGCCATCACCGCCGTCAAATAGCCTATCCGGTATTGCAGTAAATTCAGGTGCATCGTTTACAGCGACGATTGTAACCACAACTATTGCTTCTGGTGAATCTGCAAGCCCGTCGTTTACTTTAAATGTAAAAGTATCTGTCCCGGTTTCGTTGGCATAAGGCTGGTAATAAAAATCACCGGTATTTAAACCAAAAACTTCTGCGTGCCCCTTTGTACCATCAGTTACAATAATGAAATTTAGTGAATCCTTTGCATTAAGATCAGCGCCCGTTAATTTAGCGTCAAACTTTGTGTCCTCATTTGTTGTGAAAGTTGCAGGATACCCAATTGGAGGAACATTAATTTCCGCAGGCTCGTTAAGCGCATTTATCCGGCTTGCCATTTTTTTACACGAAACTGTATTCATTAAAATAATAAGTGCTGAAAATAAAATTATGACACTACGAAAAGATCGCCGCATACGTACTTATTCCGTCCTTTCAATAATATTATTGCATAGCGCCACACCAACGACAACCCGCCGCGTCGTTTTTAACTGGTTGATTTTTTTGAATAATTATTTATTATTAAAACTTTCTTAACAATTAAAAAATCTCCAAGCATCTTGAGAGCTTAGAACTCCAACTTTGCCTGTTTTAAATGAATCATTCCAGTTGGGTTATAATAAACGGCCAGACCAAAAAATACTAAAAAAATCAAAATAAGCATAAATTTTGAGATACTTTTCTATTGACACCTTGGACCATTTTGGGCAACTATCTCACGCTATGTATGCAATAATTGAATCAGGCAGCAAACAGCTGCGCGTAAGTACTGGCAGTGTTATACAAATAGAAAAACTCGAAGGTGAAGTTGGAACACAGCTCACACTGGACAAGGTTCTTTTCTGTTCAAATTTACCATCCGCTGAAGGCGATAAAAAAGCAGAGGTCCTGCTTGGCCGTCCGTATTTGGATGGAGCTAAAATTGAGACTGAAATTGTTGGCCAGGGTCGTGGAGATAAAATTCTCACCGTCAAAAAGAAAAGACGAACAGGCTACAAACTTACAAAGGGCCATCGTCAATATTACACTGATCTTTTAATTACAAAAGTTGAGAACGGTAAGGGTCAGTCCGCAGAACTTGACAAGCAAGAAAAAGAAAAAATATTAAAGAAGTTTTTTACAAGTCTCGCACCAAAAGGTGACAAGGTAAGTAGAAAGCCAAAAAAAGCAAAAGACAAAACGAAGACTATAACTAAATAATTTTTTTGGAGCAAAACTATGGCACATAAGAAAGCTGGTGGAAGTAGCAGGAACGGAAGAGATAGCAAACCCAAGATGCGTGGTGTGAAACGCTTTGGTGGGGAACATGTAAATTGCGGCACTATCATTGTTCGCCAAGTTGGAACCAAAATTCATCCTGGTAGAAACGTTGGTCTAGGCAGGGACTTCACCCTTTATGCTCTTATTGATGGCCAGGTTAAATTCGAACAACTTGATAAAAAACGCAAAAAAGTTTCTGTTTATCCTGCAGTTGCTTAATTTTTCTTTATAATTCAACAAGTTATATTAATTATTCCCAGGTAATTATTAGACTCATGGTTTGTTGTTTCTTTGGTTTGACACACTTAGTCTAGGTGGGTTATTAGGTGTCAAAACAAAGCAGGAAGGAATATTAATAAATGCGCTTTATTGATGAAGCACAGATTAAAGTGCGCTCTGGAAACGGTGGGCGCGGGTGCGTGAGCTTCAGACACGAAAAATATATTCCCATGGGTGGCCCCGACGGTGGAAACGGTGGGCGCGGGGGTGATGTAATTTTTGAAGCATCAATCCAAATGAGCACACTTCAGGATTTCCGTTACAAAAGAAAATTTGAAGCAGAAAATGGAAGACCCGGCGAAGGCGGAAACTGCTCCGGCAAAGATGGTGGGAACGTAAAAATTAGAGTTCCTGTTGGCACAATAATTACAAACGCAGAAACAAAAGAACTTATCCGTGATTTCACACAAGACAAAGAGGAGTGGACGTACCTAACAGGTGGGCGCGGTGGAAAGGGCAACACACATTTTGCAAGCGCAACATATCAAGCGCCAAAGTTTTCCCAACCTGGTGAAGAAGGACAGTTAACTGAACTAAGGCTTGAGTTAAAACTCCTTGCCGATGTGGCAATCATTGGATTTCCAAATTCTGGTAAATCAACATTAATCTCCTCAATTAGTGCCGCGAAACCAAAAATTGCAGACTATGCTTTTACAACTCTTACTCCGAATCTTGGTGTCGTAACACTACCAGGCGATGAGAATAATAATAACAACATTGTAGTCGCAGACATTCCCGGTCTAATTCCAGGTGCACATAAAGGCGCTGGCCTTGGGTTCCGCTTTCTAAAACACATTGAAAGAACCAGGGCATTTGTTCATTTAATTGATCCCACACCACTTCTTGATGCATTAACTGATCCGTTTAACACCGCTGAGGATGAAAATAAAATTGAAACCGACTCTCCACTTGTAAATGCTGCCATTGATGATCTGCTAAACCGCTACATACAAATTCGCACGGAGCTAAAACTTTTTAATGAGGCACTATTACATAAACCGGAAATTGTTGTTTTTAGTAAAGTTGATTTATTTGGAGAATCCTTCGTGCCGCTTCTTGAAAAAGCGCAAAAACACATTAGAGAGCACTTAAATTCTATTCGTGGTTTTCCACCAATTAACGGGGAACCGTTTTGGATTTCTGCGGCAATTAGAAAAAATCTGGATCAGCTAAAACAAACCATGCAAAATTTTCTGCCCCCACGAGAATCCTGACAATGTCCACCGCCCCAAACTCTTATCCAATATGGAAAAATATTACAGCCATTTTTGGGGGCACGTTTGATCCTCCACACCTAGGTCACAAAGAGGCGGCTTTAGGTTTGTTTAAAACCCCAGGAGTTAAAAACATTCATATAGTTCCTTCAAAAATACCACCACATAAGCCTGCCTTTTCAAGCACACTCGATAGACTTGAAATGACAAAGCTGAATTTTAAAAATAAAACAGATAATCTTATTGAAATTGATGAAATTGAAATTAACGCAAAAGCAAACAAACCAAGTCACACAATTGAAACCCTAAAAAAACTCCAAAAGAAACTTGATAATTTTGCCTTTGTTATAGGCACGGACCAGTTAAGCGATCTGCCTTTGTGGGACGGTTACCCTAATGTTTTAACCCTTTGCCATTGGATTGTTCTTAAACGAAATACTTGCGCCACTGAAAGCTGGGATATTACATTGAAAATTCTTTTATCGGAAAATAAACTTAAAAGAACACTTGAGCCGGAACTCTTTAGTATTAGTAACTCAAACAATTATTTAATTATTGTAGAAACAAATGCTCCCGCTATTTCGTCACGTGCAATAAGGCAGCACTTTAAAACATCAGGAACTTGTCCAGAAAACAGTCTGGATACAAAAGTTGAATCATATATTTTAGAAAATAAACTTTATCAGAATTAATTTAAAATCCAAAGGAGGCTCAAAATTAAAACACAAAACATAAAAACAAATAAAGATTCCATAGAAAAGGCAATTTTATGCGCCAAGCTGGCTTCAGACAAGAAAGCCGAAAACATAAAGGTTATTGATATTTCTCAAGTAAGCGGTTTTACGGATTGTTTTGTCATATGCAGCGGATATACACAAAGGCAAACCAAGGCCATTGCCGATAACATAGAAAAAGAACTTAGAACCCCAAATGAGCACTTCCCCACAGAAGGCTATTCTGACGGGCACTGGATACTTATAGATCTTGGCGATGTTGTTGTTCATATTTTCCAGGAATCATTAAGGGAATTTTATAAACTTGAAGAACTTTGGAAAGACGGCAAGAGAGTTGAATTACCTAATGATTTTTTTGAACCCGCAGCAGTACAAGTAAGCGCCAGCTATAAGTAGTTATGAAAATAATTATCCTGGCATTTGGAAAGGTTAAGGCCCCGGGTCTTAGAGAAGCCTGTAATTACTACATCAAAAACATTACCCCATGGGTAAAGCTTGAAGAAATCGAACTTAAACCAATCGCAGGTGGCACCAGAAGCGAAATTCAAAAATGGGAAGCCGATGTTGTATTAAAAAGAATTGCGTCAGTTTCAAAACAATTCTCAAAAAATCTGGTTTTTCTTCTCGATGAAAAAGGACATCAACATGACACAAAAAAGTGGAGCAGTATTTTTGAAAAAGCAGGTACTGATGGAATACAAAATATATTTTTTTGTATTGGGAGCCGCTACGGATTTTCTTACGATCTAAAAGCAAACATTAACGGCACACTTGCTTTTGGCGCCCAAACAATTTCACACGAACTTGCACGTGTTGTTTTACTTGAACAGCTTTACAGGGCAATGAGTATTATTAAAAAGCATCCCTACCATGAAGAAGGGTGATTCACTCACCAGCACAAACAGTTACCAGGAAAAAAATTCATTAAATTCATACTGAAAACCAACACCAATTGAAGCACGTGCGCGTTCCTCAAAATCATCGCCATTCCTGCCGCGATCCGGGTCTCTTAAACTTTCTGATTGCCAATCCATCTTTAAATAAATCGCAGTCTCGCCTTCCTCATCAAGAAGGACCGCGACCTTGGTCCAAATAAGACCACTTCTATCTCTGTGCCCATCTCTTAATTCCGCACCTATGGAAAACTTATAATGAAGCCCCCTGATTTTTGTCAGAATTCCAGCCTCGAAAGTCGCACTATCACCTAAAACCGTGCCATCTCCATGAAAATATTCCCCGTCTTTAAGGTGGTATTCAGAATACTGATACCCAAACATATTAATTACTACTTTCCAGAAAAACATTTCTGAGAAATTTTTGGGATTAAATTTTGCTTTGTCACCAAATGCAATATGTACAACCGAAACTCTAATTGTATCACTAACTCCTAGTATGAGATCTCTTGAAGCCGCCGCAGGTAAAATGCCAAGATCAAAAAATATTTCATCACCTAAAGCCTTTTCAAAACCAAGCGGCACAACTCTAACATCGTAATTAAATTCAGGCCCGTCTTCGCTGTTTTTTTCAACACCTACTTCTGCAACTACCTTAAAGTAGTACATCCTATCAAACCAGGCGCCA
>CAZQUK010000186.1:2339-7219 GCA_964596435.1 uncultured Oligoflexia bacterium | reverse complement strand
TAGGGGGTTGGATAAGAATCGGCCCGTGGGCCCGCAGTAAAATCAAAAAATGGCGGCTTGAATAGAAAAAGACAGATTCAAAAATCAAAGGTGAGGCATGGCGGCCCACGGGCTGGCGCCCATTCCGGAATGGCCGACGGCAGATTCAGATGATCCAAAATCTTTACAACCACATCCCGCTTCATCACAGCGGCAATGAATTTCACCGTGCCGCCGCAGTCCGGGCACGTCGCAAGATCAAAATGGAACACCCTTTTTAACAACTCTGACCAACTCATCCGCTGCCGAGCTGAACACTTTGGTTTCTGTAGTTCCTCTCCGCTTACCGGCAACACCTCACCTGTCTTGACTGCGGGCACTATCTCAGCTCTCCAAGCATGATGCGGCGCAAGCACACCATAGTATCTGGTCAAATGAATCCTCGGCTGCGGGATAAGCGCCACAAGCTTTTCAATGAACTCCATGGGTGAGAATTTCACGGCATAAGTGCCGTCGTTCCATTGGGATTTTAGCATGTACCCGATATCGCCGTCTTTTGTGCGATAAAGCCTGTCCGATGCGACTGGCGGCCTTGAGATATACCGGCATAATTTTTCGAGCTTCTCTGGCTGTCCCCAACCTATAAATGTATTTGCATGAAGTGAAAACCCGCCAACGCTTGCGCAAAGCGGGCCGGTAAGTACCGGCGTTTCACCGGCAATCCCAAAGCTTCCTACCTTTCTTACCCTCTGCCCTGCCCTCTCCCCGGTTGCGATCATTCCCTGCGTAGATGCCGCCATTACAGATGCCAAGAGCGGCTCATCGGATTCAAAATTATCGGTTGCTTCTCCTGTTGGGGTTTCATCTGATTTCAAATACCCCCGTCTTACAAGAAGCCGGACAACGCGGGTGCGGATTGTTGCAAGCATGTCCATGACGTCTTTGTCAGTTGGCGACGGCGTCCAACGATAGCTTGGCCGGTTTTTGTCTTTTGGTTTTACAAACACGCCCTCGATCCATATCTGGTGATAATGGACGTTTAATCGAAGGGCGTCGCCAAAGCGCTGCACAAGCGTAACCGAGCCTGTTTGCCCTCCCTGGTCGCCGCGAGATGCCGCTCCATTCCGATAAAAACCGGAAATAGCTCGTGTCACGATTCCAAGCACTGCGTTCATCAGTTTTGGATTTGCCGCTTGCCAGTACCGAAGAGGCACGGGAAACGAAATTACCCATTGTCGCACAGAAACCCAAGGAGGAAACACATGGCTTGCGAGGAATGCGCCGGTCATGGCCTGCTTGCGCCCCGCGCAGCTCGGACAAAACCCTCTTTTTTTGCACGAAAAAGCCACCAGCTTTTCGTGTTTGCATTTCTCACATTTCAAACGCACGAAGCCATGAGCCAATACCCCGCATTTCAAAAATTCTTCAAATTCACGGATGACATAAAACGGAAGTTCCCTGCCCGACCGCTCGGCCTCCGCCTGAAATGTCAGCCAGTTATCGCGGATTGTCTGATATAGAAAAGACTTCTCTGGATCGCGCCGGAGGTATGTAAACGGAGAATCCGGTGCTTGCAATAGATTGAGCTGTTTTTCTTCTTGCGTCGCCATGACCAGCAGGGCAATGCAAAAACCGAGACAGCTTTTGCGCCTATGTCATGGGAATAGCCGACTTCCAGACTCATTGGAGTGAACTCGGACTACTTGTTCAGCCAGTGAATTGCGCCAGCGGGTTCTTAAGTGTCTTCATTTTGGCACATTCATTTACATCTGGAATAAAAAATCCTATCGGCATCGTGTTTTTTATGAAATCAGTACGTTCAAATCATCGCTCAATCTTCATTACTTTACATCCCGATGTTTCAACAATCTGAACAAGTGTGGGATCGATGATCCGGACCTCATACTCCTGAGTAAAGAATGAGGTTAAGCGTATATTTGTTACGGGAGTAATTGCCTTGATCCAGTTAGGCCCGAATTTCGAAGAAGCAAGTCTTGGATTCAGCGTGAAGTGTTGTCGAGACGCCCACAATAATTCTTCGCCAAAACCCTCATCAGACTCGAAGCCAAAAGCATTCCTCGCGTGTACCAATACATCTGGAAAAGAGATGTGATACGTTGAATTCAAACCTATCAGATCGTGTGCACAGACGAATGCATATTCCGAATCAAAAAAACACCCTGCTTGCACAGCAATATACGCCAACCAAGTTGCCCTATCTCGCTCTGATAAATTATCGATGTCGATATCCAGCCAGTTAAACTCTGGAGCATCCCTCACACCTCGGTATATTATGATTTTTCCTTCATCAATAAAGCGTTGATCTTGACATCTGCATGTCAGGTAGCTTCCATTTTGAATCAGTATACGACAATCCTGATACGGGTAATGATCTGTCCGATACACCGCAATTGGAGCCATGAACCTTTGATCTTGATGTTTACCGTTGGATACATATACCCTTTTTACCGCTGATTTTCGTGCTGCCTCCCAGAATTCGATAATCGGCTCGGAAGAATAATTGGGTGATACACGATCTTCACCAAAGATGTAATTATTGTACGGATTTTTTCATTTAAACGCGTCTGGCATTACATTTATATAATCAAAAAGTTCATCCGTTTCCGGCGGATTCTCCGGACAATATGCAAGCGGCCCATAAGCTGACATCCACGGCACAATCTCTCCGTCCGGCCGGGTCGTTTGAGTAGTATACTGCTTCCGAGGCACCGGTTGCATATATATTTCTTCTGATTTGTTTTCCCTTTCATTCATATCTGCTTACATCCCGTAGTTTTTTGATTAAATTCTGTCATAAGCCACGTCTTTCCGCTAGACCATCTCTTGCCTGGTAAATGCACTACACCATCAACCACCAAGCCGTTAGTCACGCCACCAGAACGAAGATTTGTAAACAATCTTGATGGAACATCGTAATCCCATTCTGTCGAGGTTGAAACTGTTGTTTTTCCACCCTTGGATTCGAAGAATCCTTTTTTTGGCTTCGATTCACTTGTCTTCAGTGTTGGCATCCTGCCTATGGATTTTGTTGCATATTCATTTGTCTGTTGTTCACCATTTTGATGATAGATCTTCATGTGCATTGATCCCAGCAAGGCATCTACCCGGTCGCGGCTGCCAAGTTCTACCATGTAATTCGAAATGTTCTGGGTCAGATATACAACACAACATCGCGTTCCGCGTGCAGTAGTCAAAAATTGCACGTCGCTGTCGTCAACAACATATTGGCTCTCGTCCACCCATAAAAACACCGGACGGTCAGGGTTTCGCCGTCTTTGGCAAGCATTCTTGAATACGGTCTTCCAAATTACGTTTCCGATCCTTCCCACGCGCTTCAGCTCGTGTACCGGCAAATCGACCACGATAATCTTTCCAGCAAAAGCTTCTTCCGGCCGGCAGTTTGTTTCTCCGCATAGTAATTTTCGCAGTGCCGGCCTCCTTAAATCATCCGCCATTGCGGTGAACGATGCCACGATGATCGATCGCGTCTTGTCAGCCAATCCGGCGAACTCATTTTCAAAATAATCCAACGCATCCCTTACTTCTATATCATCTGGTGCGTTTTTCAGGGCCAGCTCGCGCATTGTCCAGTACTCGCCCTTTTTTTCATTGTCCAGCAACCCTTTTCTTGGCAGTCCCATAATAGAATCGCGGGATAAGGGCGCTCTTGTCACGACTCGCGTGATTCCATCGACAGTAACCCGTCCGTTGGCGGCAATATCCAGTACAATTGCGTGATTAAGCATCTTGCGCACATTTGGTGCCCAGAAGTCGTCTTTTCCCATGCCCTTCCCGGCGCGATCAATAATACCCATCACTTCACTAAACAGTTCTGCGACATTCTGTGCGAGCGCGCCAGCCCCTTGATTCGCTTCACCGTCCAAGAAGTTATATGTGTATTGTCCGTCAATTCGGATTCTAACAAGATCATGCAGTCTGCCTGCTTCACGACAATACTTTTCCCAAAGATCAGCTTCGTCCACCTTTACACAAAGAACGAGACCCCCAAATCCGCTTCGCAGATATGACAATGCAATCGCACGTCCTGAGCCAGATGTTTTGCCGGACCCCACGGCTCCGAATATTTGAACGCCTCGAACGGCGTCAGAGAGCGTACATGCGTCCATCTTGGCTTTTGTAAACCGATGCAGCTCCTGTTCGAATCCCCATGTGGTTGCCAGTGTCTGTTGTTTTAGGTGCTCCTCATACCAAGGGATAGTGACCCGGCCAAAGAAGTGCTGCCATGTAGACGTCAGATTCATTTGGCAAACTCAACAATGACAGAGTTGTCGGTTTGACCGCTTTTTAAAATTCTCTGGCCCGAGACTGTGATTCTGTAACTGCCTTTGATATTCTCATGTTTGAGCTTTAAACCAGACGACGCGATGTGCATGGCTGGCAATACTGGCAACAGCAAGACTGACATGGTTGAAAGTACAATTGTTACCAATATTCCGCCGATTGCGGCCCAGCCGAGTTTTTCCCGAAAACGGACGCGCCCCTGAGCTGTGATGTTTTGCGCAGATTTTACGGCCAATGCCTCGGCCTTCTGGTTTTCCAGATTGTATTTATCGACTACTTTTTCCAGCTGATCTGCCGCATCTGCGCCATACCCCGGATTGATTGACTGTTTTATTTCATCGATTTTTACAAGCACTGCAAAAATAGGGTCTTTACGATCACACCCATATTCTTGCGCAAGAACTTGTACCTGTTTATTTACATCCATTGCGCAACACCTTGTTCAAACATAGCTCTTGTTTTATCTCTGTATATTTTAATTCGTTGCCGGTCTGCAATCTGCACTTCTTTATGCTCCAGCGCTTTTTCAAAATTGACGTTAAGCCGATCGACCGTCAAAGCCGTTTTTTCAAACATGG
>CAZQUK010000186.1:0-2329 GCA_964596435.1 uncultured Oligoflexia bacterium | reverse complement strand
ATTTCGCTGGCCTTGTACAGTTCGTTAAGACTTTTTCGGATTGCCGAGTTGTCATAGATATCAAATGACCGGCCCTTTGCGCGGTTGCGGATTATTACATAATCCGCGCTACCCTTCATCTCTTCTACCAAGTCGCGCAAGATCGCCACGCAGTCCTTCTCAGGTCCCATGACAAATGCGATCGTCATCTGAAAACCAAGTTCTGTTTTCATGCCCGCAAAATCCACGTCCCGCATCCAGCTCAAAAGTTGGTCCATCGTTCGTGCAGCACAATCGACCAGAATAACTCCATTGGTCTTTACGCTCACCACGTTCAATAATTGATCTAGATCTTCCACTGCGTCCACATCGAGCTGCGCAACGTTCTCTTGTCCTCGAAAAAACCGGTAAAACGTCGAATTTGTCTTATCAGTATCAAACGCTTTGACATCAACGCCCGTTCGTCCATACCAATCCATTAGCGTGCGTGCGAGAAAACTCTTTCCAACGCCTCCCTTATCACCCGTTACAAATACGATCCTTGCCATAACAACTCCTTCTTTTTACTTCAGTACAGATTGTCCCGAAGTGTTTCTGTTTTTTTGAAATACCCGACCCAGAGCGGTGCGGTGAGACACATAATTGCCACTGTGGCACTATTAAGAACGATGAAAACCTCAAGCATCCATAGCTTCAGACGTAAATCCGGCCAGATGATCATATTGCTCACACTTGGCAGCAGTTCCTTGACTCCATAGACAATCAACGCAATGATGGCCGCTAGCCAGAATCCTCGCATCTGATCAACAATTCTCCGCTTGAGAATTGCATCGGCATTGGTCCGAGCGTATTGAAAATAAATAACTGGCACAATAAAAGTCACCGCAACTGCGATCATAGCCAGTCCCAAAATAGTTTCGTCGAGTTTACCGTCGTTCCCCTGACTCATGTTGTTATCCTCCCGCTATGAGCGTTGGTTCGTCTTGAACCAAGACCTGAATTTCCTGATAGCCCTCGATCTCGGTCCATTCGGGCGCACTTCTCATGCCTTCCGCAAAACGGTCCGCAGAGCGATTCAGCGCGGTAACGGCTCCCTGTTTGGCCGCATTGGCAACAGATGGCTCCTGGACATAATTCCCCAGGACATTTTGATTTCTTTGAATCGTTGCGTCCGCATAACCCGCTGCTGTAGCTGCCACGAGTTCGCCAACGAAGAATTTACCGCTTTCAGTATGATAATCCCCTTCAAGACCAACGCGCCCACTGGGGGCCAGCCCCGTAGCGCGCAAATTGTATACAGTATCCGTATCGGCAACCCTGATTTTTTCAAATTCGATCAAAATTCTTTTCAATTCACGATCCAGCGTGGCCTTACCGAGAAGAAATGCACCCTTGTACCTGCCTTTGACAATCATGGCGCGAATTGGCGTCGGAACGCTCGGGGATGCCTTGATCGATTGGTCGATAACCGCCTGCAACATATCTCCGGATTTTAGTCCCTTTAATCGCTCAAACGCTTGCGATGTGACATAAACCGATTTATCGGATGCATGAAATCCACTTCTATCTACTCCTTGGTAATACTCTGGCAGGTTGCCGACTTCCGTCACTCCAGCCGTGCCACTTGATTCGTGATTACGCTTGGGTGCCGCCTTCGATGTTCTCATTCGGTCTACCATGTTGCTTTTGCTTATATGTGGAATCGGCTTGATTTGTGATGTGTCAACCACCCTTGATCTCTCGACCCTTTGGACATCGTTTGCGTCATAAGTTGAAACGCCGATTGGAGAGTCAACATACTCGCATCCGACCGTACCTTGGCATACTGTGGTCCCTTTCTTTATCGGCGGTAAAGGTGCCACATCTTTTGAATCGTCGGCCACAACCAGCGCAGCATGAAGTGAGCACATAATGACAATCAGTTGATGGTGTTTCATTTTTTCTTCACTCCTTTTATTGCGCTATCGCTGGAATCCAGAAGCTCTGCATCGCTGCCCTCAAGCTCGGGGCCGCCGTATGCTGCCACTACTTCAATCATGTCCTGATGGATGGATTTTGATGGCACGATATCAAAAATATATTTTCGCTGACCGGATCGAATAATCAGATTCGTAGGTTTTGCCGCAACGTCCTTTAAAACCAAAGTAACCTCGTTGTCGGGCTTTTCTGGTTTGAAATATTGTATCTCTTCTGGATTCCCGATTCGAATCCCGGTAACTGGTCCTGGTATTTCAATCAAGGTCGCCATTCCTGCTACCATGAAAATAGTTTGTACCTTTCTAAGATCGACGATTTTAGAAGATATGCGCTTTGGTGCGATGATCACACCAGCCCTACATTCCATCGCCGG
>CAZQUK010000185.1:0-7274 GCA_964596435.1 uncultured Oligoflexia bacterium | reverse complement strand
AATTCCGGCGCTGGTAATAATGGTGCCTGCCATTAGCAGATCTTCTTCATCGAAACTCTTGCCATCAACTTTATCCGCTATTATTGCATGCCCAACAACTGTACCTTTATCAATTATTGGGATCATCATTAATGACCTTTCAGTATCTGGAATTACCGGATTTTCCACACATAGCGCCTCTTTTATGTCAGGATCATCAAAATTAATTTCTTCCCTAAAAAACTTTTTATTAACTTCAAGACCAATGCTCCTGTTACCTTCATTGTTTGTAGTACTCCATATCCAGGCATAACCCCTGTGCGCACGTAACAGGTTCATAAGCGTTTCAAGCGTAAAGTTTAAAAGCTTTTCCGCATTAAGTGTTGAACTTATTATCTTTGATGATTCATTTATTCTTGAAAGATTATCAATTTTTCTTTCAATCTCGTCACTCATTGTATTAAAACTTTCAGCAAGATTATACATTTCATCTTTTGTTTTAACGTTAACTCTGACATTAAAATTACCCTTGGCAATTTCGCGTGTGGCCCGGCTTAGTTTTTTAATTGGTGATATTAAAGTTTGTGAAAACAAATACGCCAGTATAAATGAAAAAGAAATCACAAGCAGCGTAATTAAAAATGACCTTCTAACAAGTGTTTCACCCGCTTCAAACGCCATTGCGCGCGGAACCTGACTTATCACACCAACACCAGCAACACCCACTTTTGCATAGGACCCCAAATACTGATTGGGACCAAAGGAATATTCCATAAACTCTCTATTGAGTGTGGACTCAAGCATTTTTTTAACAATAGGAAGTGTTTTTAAGCTCCCCCTGTCGTTTGCTATTTTTGAATCTGGATGGGCAAGCACAACGCCCTTTATGTCCACAAGCGAGAGTGTATAGGCACCAGTATTATAAAAACTTTCAAGCAGTCTTTCTTGGCGCGATACAATAGTTACGATTTTACTAAAGCCGTCAAATTTATCCTTAACAAACGGAAAGGTTAAAATTAAAAGACCAGTTTCTTCTTTGAGATTGTAGCTTGAAATATCGATTTCACCAACAGCCACATTTTCAAAAGGAATTCCCGCAGAATAAACAATTTCATCAACTCCTTCTTGCGTAATTTTAGCACTTTTAATTACATTTATATTTTTCCAACTTTCCTGGATTATATAATTACCCTTTGGCGCAAACCTGTCCTTACCCAAAATTATGACGGCAAGAGTGTCATTATCAGATTCAAAAGACTTAAGAAGTGTTTTTTCGTCGGTTATGATTATTCTTCCAATCAGACTTCCTTTTTGAATCATGTTCTCTAAAAAAACCTTTACTTCACCAGCTTTTGCAGAGGTAAGCATTTCTGAGGAAACATAAATGTTATTTAAGTTGTCTTTTTTAAAAAGTTCCGTTGCATTGAAAACCACAATTGAAACAGAAAGTAAAAGTGTACCAATAATTAATGCTAAAAATTTTGTTCCAATAGAAAACCCCCGCAATTTGATGCGCTTTTTATCCTCAACAATTAAACGAGGGGACACATGAATTATACTGGTTGTAATTTCATCAGGTTTTGATGAAACTAATTTCATCTTTGGGCGCTTGTAAACGAACGGCACCTCATTCTTTTTTTCAGCCTTTTGAGCAGAAGATGACACTTGCGGCACTTCCTCCTGCTATTTTATCGGATAATAATATTAGTGACTTAATTAATAAAAATGCGTCTTTTAACAACGTATAATGAAAATTACTTACTAATTCAAATAACTTAATGGGTTTCATGCAGACCATAAAAAAGCCTACTAACGCTAAAAGCCATAAATTTTAAGAACACACACGGCAATTTTTTCACGCCACCGCACTAACACTATAATATCTTTAGATATTTTTTGTTTTTACTTAAAGGTCTTATTAAAACTTCCGATATTAACAATAGGCGGATGTTAAAAGCATGGATGTTTTTTGCAAGCTAATTCACATGGATGTTTTATTAAAAAAAGTTGCATACTTTTTTGCGTTAGTGTTTTTATTTTTCCTAGCCTTATCCATTACAAATCCAAAAATATCATATTCTAAAATACACGAAAAAAATGAAATCACGCTTGAGTGGCAAAGAATTTCAAAGGCTAAAGGATATGATTTTGAATTATGGAAAGGCGAAAAAATCGTTATTCAAAAAAGAACCTTAAAAAACGCAATAAATTTTGAAGTTGAACCCGGTAAATACCGTTTTCGTATCCGTTCGCTTGCAAGTAAAAGGTTGATGGGTCCCTGGAGCGAGTTTAAGTTTTTTATTGTGAAACCAATTCCTCCAATACTTGATATCCCCAAATTTGATAAGAACACCGAAGAAGATGAACAAAACGCAATAATGCTCCATTGGATCGAACCAAAACACGTTGATAATTATCAATTAAGAATCTGGAAAGACGACAAAGTACTTGTTGATAAAAAAATCAAACGAAAAAATGATTTTAGAATCGGCATATCAAGTGCCGGCAAATATCATTTTGCATTAGCAACAATTTATCATGACTTAAGTGGTCCTTTTAGCCAGAAAAAGGAACTTATTATTTCCACAAATGAAATCACATCTGAATCAGAAAAAGCCTTCCAAAAAGGCAAGTCTTTTAGAGGAACTTTCACAATATCGCCATCACTTGGAGTCACATCTTTGTCTTACTCTGAAACCCTAGAAAAAGATTACAGTGCATTACTTCTAACTGGTAAGGTTAGTGCAGGATACCGGTTTTCTGAAAAGTGGGATACTGCCGCTAACACCTACTTTACAATTTTACCGGTTACGGCATCAGATAAAAGTTCTGTAATAAGATTTCTTGGTATTAATTTTCGCTTAGGTTATCAGATTGCACTTTCAAAAACTGCTTACCTTGACATAATGCCAGGGTGGTACCTTACAACCACTTTTACAACAAGCAATGCCTTTGGTTTTAAAAATATGAACGGCCCACAAATCTTTCCTGTACTAAAATACAAACTTGGAACAAACATAGGCGCATATAATTATTTTAAATACTCACCTGTAATGTATGGCTTTGGGATGCCAACATTTAAAAGCAAAGAAATTGCAACCGGTTTTGGTATAATAATTCCTTCATCGAAAATCGGCGGCTGGCCACTATCAATTGCTATTGACTACGCTAAACTTGATATCAACTTTTTTGATTTAATTTACATTCAATCAAATTCAATTTCATTGAGCCTGGGAGTTAGTTTTTGAAACATTTTTTATTTATAACAATACCGCTAATGTTAATTTTATTTAGCGTATATTTTTTATTTCAGGATTTTACAAAAGAATCACAAAACACAGGCACTAATAAAACTCCTATTGCAAGCGTTAAAACCATCACAGGTGATGTAAAAAGAAAACCTCAAGAGCGCATGTTCTGGTTTGGATTAAAACAAAAAGAAAACATTTTTGATAATGACCACATAAGGGCCGCTGATGGCCTGGCATCAATCAGCTTTCCCGACGGGAGCGTAATTGAAGTTGGAAGAAATTCACTAATTGTAATCGAAAAAGCAAAAGACAAAATTTCAATTGATTTTATAAAAGGCAGTTTGTTTGCAAAAAGCGAAAATAGCGACATAGTGTTTAAATCGGGCGGGATGAATATAGACGCCAAAAATTCCAAAATTGAACTCACATCAAACAGTAAAGGCGAAACATCACTTAATGTTTTAGAAGGAGCCGTAAACTTAAAATCAAAAGAAAAAACAGTTAAAATTTTAAAGAACCAGAAGGGTTCTTTTTCAAAAGATAAAATCAGTGAAATTACATCAATCCCCTTTGATCTCACCTGGCCCGATAGAAACTCACTTTATATAGCATCGCAAAAAAAAACCGCAACAATAGATTTTAAATGGAAAAACCTAAAATCCTTAAAAAGCTTCTTGTTTGAAATAGGTTATGATCATAATTTTGATAAAATATTTAAATCAATCAAACTTACAGCTAATAATTCAAACACAAGGCTCAATGTTCCAAGCGGAAAGTACTTTTGGCGCATTAAATCAGAAAAAGGAAATGCTCTAAGTGAAATCCGCCCTCTTGAAATTGTGACATTTGCCCCAGTAACCCTCGTTTCCCCGGCAGAAAATAAAAAAATAATTTTTCAGACAAAAACGCCAAAAGTAATTTTCAGATGGTCAGGACCAGATTATTTTAATAAATATGTTTTTGAATATTCAACCAATAAAGATTTTTCAAGCACAATACATAAATTAATTGTTGAAGACGCAAAAGAGCTTGCACTAAACCTTAATAATCCGGGAAAATTCTATTGGCGCGTAACTGGAATCTTTGATACAACAAAAACAAAACAGTCATCAAATATTCAAAATATTATTATAGAACAGACAAAAACTACCCCCCAAAGCTTATTTCCCCCAAATTTAACGAATCGATTCCCATAACTGATAATAATTTTTTTATAAACTTCAGATGGGAAGAAATTGAGGAAATCGATAACTATATACTTGAAATATCAAACGATAAGAATTTTTCTAATACTTTACTTTCTAAAAAGACAAGTGCATCATCATACCGCTGGAACACAACAAAAAAAGGCAGCTTTTACTGGCGCGTTTCCGCTTATGATATCAATAACAACAAAATAGATCACAACACCACAAACAAATTTAATATAATTAAACCAAAAACACTCACCTTGTTACTTCCAAAAGATCAGGCAAATATTCTTTATTTAAACGAAAAGCCTGAAATTACTTTTCAGTGGGATACTATTGCCACCGCAAAGATATTTGAACTTGAAATTGCCAGAGACTTGCACTTCATGAACATTCTTTACAAAAAAGAAAGCTCACACTCTTCTTATAAAATCGGTGATTTTGATAATGATATTTACTTCTGGCGCATTAGAGCACTTGACAAAGATGAACAAATAATTGCTCAAAGCGGTGTGCGTTCTTTTAGTGTAAAGATCAAGGACCTCCTGCCCGCCCCTACTCTTCTTGAACCAAAATCAAATTATGTTCTTATAAGCTGGACACCTGAAGATGTAAAAATAATCTTCAACTGGCAGCCCGTTAAAAACCGCAAAAGATATGAAATATTAATTAAAAGCAAAGAAAATGCCAATACACAGATTCATAAAAACACTAAGGACACAAGCTTTGAAATTACAAAACTAGATCCTGGTCACTACACATGGGCAGTGCGCACAATTGACATGCTTGACAGAAAAGGTACCTATAGCGCCAAAAAAACATTTATAATTAATAAAGAAGCAGCCCTCACAGCTCCATCTAAACTTAAAATAAAACAAAGACGCAAGCTAGAACGCAAAAAAACTCAGTGATTTTCCAACATCCTGATAAGCACTAAAAGACGTTGAAAGTGAAATAAGACTTATCACCTCTGTTTTTTTGCCAGCAAGCACATTTATAATAATTGCATGGCTTGAATTTAGCATCATATAAAACCCGATACCCGCACCACTTTGTGATTTAGAAATCTGATCTGACCCCTCACGATAGCAACGCTCTAATACTTCAACTAAATGATCAAGATCAAGTGTTCCACAAGGATCCGTAATTGAAATGGCAAGCAAACGCGGGTCCGCCGCATATTGAAAACTCACAGTTTCAGATGGCGCCAATATTAGCGGGGTTTTTCTTGGAAGATTGTAATATTTTTTACTACCCCCCTCATCAAGAGGGGCGTCAAAAAATGCATTATTAATCATTTCCTCAGCAATAAGGGCCGAGATTTCAGATAACGATGAAAAAGCCTTTAACTGAGAAGTAAAACTACTAAGCCCATTGATCACTCTATCTTTATCGGAAATATTAATTAATCTTACGGCACTAACTGGTGTTCCTGGCCACAAAAACCTTGAAATGCCCCAATCAATCTTGCCACCTGACACCTGTTCTAATACCTTTTCTGTATAGAATTCAAAAAAAGACGACCTTTTGCTTATAAAATGTTTAATGCTTTTTTGCTTAAATACTTTAGCTAAAATATCTTTTGGCACACAATCATCAATACAAATCAGTTTATTTTTATTTACTTCAGTTTTCACTGCGGCTTGGGCACCATTTAGATCCGTTAAAACCGCAAAATGTGGTTTTATGAGCTTCTCAATATCCTTGTTTTTTATTTTTAAGGGAACTGTTTTTTCTAGTTCTTCTTTTAGCGCGTCAGAAACAAAACCAAGATATGTTTTGGGCTTTCCGCGATATCCATTCAGTGGAAACTCAATAACAACACGGGTTCCAAAGTCTAATTCCGAATACACCACAACATCCCCAGCTAACATATCACGCGCAACTGTTTTTAAAACCTCAAGCCCAACACCGCGCCCAGAAAGGCTCGTAACCTGGTCTGCTGTGCTTAACTCCGGATAAAAAACATATTGTAAGATTTGATCACGAGAAAGTTTTCTAAGTCCTTTTTCATCAATAATACCTTTTTTGATAAGCGAACTTTTAAGCTTATCTGCATCAATACCTTTTCCGTCGTCTGAAATTTCAAGCCTCAACACATCGCCAGCGATAAATTCTGCTGAGAAAGATATTCTAAGTTTTTCAGGTTTACCTTTCTTGACTCTTTCATCAACAGTTTCAATACCGTGACTAAAACTATTCCTTACAACATGCAGCAGTCCGCTATATAGGTCATGCAGTGATCTGTAATCCATTGATAGATGATCCCCAAAACGCACAATCTCAAGCTCCATGCCTGTTTCTCTGGAAAGCGAACGCGCAAGTTTATCGAGGCGGTCAAATAAACTTTTGAAAGGAACATAAAGCAGTGCCCTTGTTGCATCCTCAATAGAACTTAATAATTGTTTATCCTTATCATCCTGTCCTATTACCGTAAGCAGTCGTTCAAGTTTTTTAACCGGAACCGTGATTAACTGTAAATCAGTAACTGGAATCTGAGCTTGTGATTCAGTAACCTTTTTATAAAACAAAAAAATATTTTCATAAGCTTCGTTTAAGTTCTGAAATAATTCTTCAGTTTTTTCTAAAAGCACATTTTTTTCGGAGACCGAAAAATCACCACTGTTCATTGCATTTAGATTGCTTTCTATTTCATGTGCGTAATTTTGTATTGAAAAAAGTTCAAACTGCATGGATATACCTTTTATTGAATGCATAAAACCCATGAGTTTACGACTGTCAGTAATACTAAAATTATTCTTTAAATTTGGCAGTACTTGCTTTGCTTCTTTTACAAGCTGATTTGAATCCCTTATAAATTCAGCAATACTTTCAACAGATAAATTGATAAACT
>CAZQUK010000184.1:2045-7305 GCA_964596435.1 uncultured Oligoflexia bacterium | reverse complement strand
GCGGGGGTTTAAAAAGCTATTTTATCAACTTGCCGTAAGTTTTTGAGAAGTTACTGCCGGATGGAAGATTTTTGGAAATCTCACAGACGCACTAAGTTGTTATAAATCCCAAATCAACATCCGTTGGAGTTCTGAGTTTGTAAAAAAATATGTATAAATATCCATACGCATGTGCTACAGGTGAACACGTTAATATAATAACCTTGCACGCTATTGTAATGGCATATTTTGAAATATGAAATTTGATGATTATCTAAAGACAATAGGACTCAACATTAAAGCCGTAAGAGCTGCGCGTGGTAAAAGACAGGTTGATGTATCTGAAGGTACCGGTCTTGCTTACAGACACTATCAGAATATTGAAGCCGGAAGGGTTAACATAACGTTTGAAACAATTTTCAGGCTTTCTTCCTATTTTAAGATTCCCGTTGATATGCTCATCTGTAAGGAGTGCTTGGAAAAGCTATCTGTTCTTGAAGGGGGGGGCGCGCTTGGCTTGGGTTGTGATATTTCTAAAATTCTAAATGACAAGGAAAAAACCATACGCTCACTTCTTGATGCAACAACGGATCATGTTGTGCTTCTGGATCTTAAAATGGACATTATAAATATTAATAAAGCAGCAGCAGAAATACTAAAAAATGAACCTAAAGCATTAATTGGCAGGAATCTTTCAGAGTTTTTATCTCCAACACTTTATGGTGAAGCAGGCTCAAAGTTAAATAAATGTATAAAGTATTCTAAAAAAACTGAATATAATGGGGTGGTTTTCGGACGGTTTCTAAATATTCTTTTTTTTCCGATATTAAACGATGAAGATCAATGCGAAAAAGTGGCAATTTATTCAAGGGATATTACCGAACGCAAAAAACTTGAAAACTTTCTTGTTGCACAAAAGGAACTTGCCTATAGTGTTTTGAATTTCGATAAATTTTCTGATGTAATAAATATGTCGCTAGGTATGATTTTGGAATATTCAGAATTTGATTGTGGTGGAATTTATGTTCTTGATGAAAAGACCGCAAAATTACATCTTATTTGTCATAAAGGTTTATCAAAGGAATTTGTTAATGAAGTATCTGTTTATGGGCCAGATCACCCTGGCTATAAGCTTATACAGGCTGGTGTTCCTATGTTTCTAAGATACGAAGAGCTTGGTGTTGAAAAAAGTGAAATTAAATTAAAAGAAAACTTGAAGTGTTTTGCAATTATACCGCTTAAGGTGAGGGGACGTGTTATTGGGTGCATAAATATATCTTCACATGTTTATGACTCTGTTTCTGCTCAGGCAAAAAAAGTTGTAGAAAATTTATCGTTTCAAGTTGCCCACATTCTGGGTTGTGCTCAAATGCACGATAAGCTAGTTTTAACTGATATTTCAAAAGCCGGTTGACGTTTTACTGGCCGTGTAGCACATCAAATTACTTGTTTTCCCCCTTTGTTATTGAGGCAATTAATAATGTAAATAGACACTGCACCAAATTAAAAAGTGGGATTTGAAGCGCATAGGGTAGCATATAAATTACTAATACTGAAGGTATCCAAAACCCCCAAGTTGATATTAGCATTGGAAATATTTTATGCCGGTAGAAGTTTAAGCTTAAGCTTTGGCGGATTTTAATAAAATTAAAATTTTCGTCTTTCCAGTTGTATAAAATTACAACCGTTGTTGATCCTAGTATGGGATTATACACAAACTGGTCAAAAAAAACTTTCATTAATAGGTTTAAATATTCACTATTGGTTTGCCAAATGAAATCCTGAAACTTATAAAGTAAATCGACCTCGGTTCCTTTGTAGGCCCAAAACCCAAGGTAGAATAACAGATGTGCCCAGGGAATGGTCTTGTCTTGAATCTTTAAATACACAAATGGAATTAAGCCGCCAAAAACCATGGTTGAAATTGTTGCAAAAATTAAACCAGTTTCAGTTTTTAGAAATGCAATTTTATTAAAAAAATTTGTGGCAGGTTCATAATAATAAAACAGAATCAATACACATAAGGCAAGGATTTGTATGACAATCCCAGGTATTAAATTAGCTTTTGCGGCTCGAAGGCCAATTGTCCAGGGTTTGTCACTTTTCATAGTTATATGTGATCCGGAAAAAATTATAACAAAAAGGTATTTCGCATTATTAACAGCTTTTGTCTAGCTTTGTGAAAAAGGCTTTTAACATTAATAAATAATAGAATAAAGGATTCGTTATTATTCTTTTGGGTTTATTGGAACAACACGTGGAATCTTTATTAACTGACCAACACTTAAGTTACTACTAAAATTTTCAGGCTGGTGTTTTCTTAAGAGCCAAAAGGGGGTGCCATTTTTTTGGATGATTACATCAATTGTATCACCCCTTCTAACATAATAATCATCTATCCCTTCAAGTTTATAGTTTGAATAAAAATCCTCTTGGATGGACATGTGGTACTGAACTCTTTTTAAATTAAAATCTTGAAGTTTATTATCATCAAGCGGAATTTTAATTACTTGTAATATGCGGATAGGTTGATTTGCACCAAGTCTGTTTAGCATGCGGATCCTATTTATATCCACATCGGCCCATTCTGCATAATGCCCAAGCGTTTCTTCTGTTTCAATATGTATGGAATAAACGTTGTTGGTTATACGGTTAATATCAAAATTATATGAACTTGAATCCACCTGTGGAGAAACTTCCGTGTCTTGCGATAATTCTTCGTTTTTAATATCTTCTTCCTGTGTGGCCAAATATGAATCTGACCAGAAACTATTTAATGAATTAAATATTGATTGGTTCTCGGTATCTTTTTCGGGTTCCATGTCGTTTTGTGCAAGCTTGCTGAAATCGACTGGGCAAAAAGTGTTTTCAGCAATTGTTGTAGCTGTTTCGGGTGTCGTGGGTTCTGGTATCGTGGGTTTGGGCGGAGTAAAATTGGCCCTTTTTGCAATAAGTTCTTTATCTGAAAGGGAGGGAATAACAATTTTGGTGCCTGGAAAAATTCTAGTTGGATTTGAAATCTTATTCAGTACTATAAGGTCCGTAATTGTGACCTTATAAATTTTAGAAATAAAGTCGAGGGTTTCTCCTCGTGAAACAATGTGTGTGCCCCCAGCCCTTATGTCTGGTGGCTCTGATTTGAGTTTTGCGATGCGTGTGTTGTATTCTTCAAGAACGGCCATTTTTGTTGGTGGAATTTTTAACTTAAAGTATTGCGGCAGATAAAGATAAGATTTAAAAGCTATGGGCCTAAGGGATGGATTATAATCTTTTACATCTTTTTCTGAAAGACCAGTGTTTTTTATTATTTGCCTGACAGTAAGAGATTTATTTAATACTATTTCTGAGTATTTATGGGGTTTTGGTTTGGGGAGCTTTCCAAAATATTTTTCGGGATTTTTGGAAATATCAACAGTAGCCATAAAAGTTGCATAAAAGTTTTTTGAAGCAAATCCGAAGCGTTTTCCGTCATACTCTTCAATTATTTTGCATATATCCGTTGTTCCAACATTTTTAATGGCTCTTTCAATACTAACTGGTCCGTGATTATATGCGGTTAGAGCAAGTGGCCAAGTTCCAAGTCTTTCATAGTTGTCACGTAAAAGATTTGCTGCGGCAATTGTTGATGCGATAGGGTCCCTTCTTTCGTCTACAACGTAGGTCAGTTTTAATTTGTAAATTCTTGCCGTTGCGCGCATAAACTGCCACATTCCTGCGGCTCCCACTTTTGAGTATGCCCTATAGTTAAACGAACTTTCTACGTGTGGAAGATAAGCCAGTTCTTCAGGAAGCCCTTTGCTCTTAAAAATATTTATTATCTGATCCATGTATTCCAAAGAGCGAAGTAGTCCCTCATGGTACCTATTGGACATTCCTTGTTGGTACCGGATGTTTCTTGAGAGTTCTTTTATTTTTTGAATCGGAGGATCCTTGATTATCGTCAGAATGTTTTGTTCTTCGTCTGTAAGCCCGTTTTTGTTTTTTTTGATAATTGACCTTAATGTGTTTATTGTTGAATTTTTTGCAGATCTTATTATTCGTCTGCGTTCACGTCTGGATTTTCTTTCGTAGTTAATTTTTTTATATATAAGATTGATGTCGTCTTTATCGTGGATGAACGCCTCGTGACTTGAAATTTCTGTATAAACTTTTTTCCAGAAGTTAACTCTTTTTTGCATTTTGGCATCAACCGGAAAATTAGGAGATGAAAATTCGCTAAATGCATTTTGGGATATTGTAAGTAAAGTCACAAGCGTTAGAATTCTTAACAGCATAATGTCCTATAGTATCGTTATTAGTTTGTGATATAACAAATAAAAAATATAATTTTATGAATATTTTGGGCTTGTATAATGAGGATTGATTTGGATTTGTTTTTGGGCTGTTTTGACGTTGGTTTTAAAAAAAATAATCGGCTTGCTTTATTGAATTAAAGGTTTTATTTGTTTTTGTGAATAAATCAGCGCGTTAGTAAAAAACACTACAAGTGGTGCAGTGCATAATTCAGATATTGATTCTTTGTCTTAGCGTCAACAGTTATAAGAATAATAAAATTAAATTAATCACTTATTTATCTCATTAACTTTATTGGTGTTTGTTGTGAGTCATAATTACTGAAAAAAATAAAAACACTATGTTGTCATAAAGTCTTATTCTTTTTACTATTTTAATAGTGTTTGGAGGAGAAGCACATATGCAATTTGAAATTGGTAGTTCACTTCAAAGGTTAAAAAATCATGTTTCAGAATATCACGTGGGTTTTGCAGACATCATTACAAGATCTGTTGCCACATTCTATAACTATGATTTTACCGACCTTAAAAAATGCTTAAGAAACAGTGAATATCACATGCCAAGACATATTGCGATTTTTCTTACAAGAAAATATACGCAACTTTCAATGAATGAAATCGGCGAGTATTTTGGTGGTAGATCGTATTCTCATATTCTTCAAATTTGTAAGAACATTGAAAAGAAAATTGAAGAGGACTTTCAGTTAGAGCGTACCGTTAACCTAATTGAAATGAGTCTTTTTAGATTTGGCTGGTGATATTTTATTTCTTTTTTTTATCTATACTCGTGAATCATTTCATTGCCGTAAAGAGTCTAAAACATTCATTAATACGATTTCGTGGGTTAAATGTGCTTTTTGCAATTTCGTATAGACTTTTAAAGTTTGGAGATTTTTGAATATATGCTCTTAAGTCTGACATAACCTTGGAAACCCCTTCCGCTCTGAATCGCAGTTCCGGAGAGTTTTTAAGAATAAAAGAGTGTGTTT
>CAZQUK010000184.1:0-2035 GCA_964596435.1 uncultured Oligoflexia bacterium | reverse complement strand
ATAATCCTTCTCGTTTGCGATAAAAGATTTGAATAGAATATTTGCTTTTAAGAAGTGGGGGCATTGAGTTTTTGAATTTTCAAGCAAATCCGGAAATAGTTTTGTAGGTAATTTGTTTTTTTTACAATAAGGAAAAATAATTTTCCAGTTTTGACTATTTAACCTATTGTGCATCAATATTGAGATGAATGCTTTTAATATAAATGGATTGTACTTGTTTTGGTTTTTTAATAATCTTCTGATCTTGGATGGTCCAAGTAAAATGCCGTATTTTTCCAACCAATTCAAAAAACATTCCGTAATTCTAACGTCACAAGACATAAAATTGGTTGCATCAATAAAAAACATTTCTATGTCTTTATAGGGAATATTGCTGTAATCGCGTATAATTCCAATTTTGCCACCAAAATAAGAAAGAGTATGAATGAATTCCTCATATTTATCATTCATTACAAATTTCCAGAAGGGTTTTGCCAATTGTTTTAACGCCGTCGTTAAAGACCCGAACAAATTTTTCGCTTTCGGGTTTGTGTTTTGCAAGCAGAAAATCAAGCGCAGCTTTCATTTCATTCTTTGAGGGACGCAGCGCTTTTAAGTCAGAAAGATCTTTTAACTCATATTCGTGTCGATAAAAATAAGCGGCTACTTTTAGAAAAATCAAATCAATTCGTGAAACGTAATAAATAATAATATTGGAATAATCTAAAGTGCGCTTAAGTCGGTTCTTATAGTTGTCGGGCAGGATAATGTTTTCTGCATTATCGTTTAGCCAACCGGGGACTCCATATTTTAAACCAATGTCATGAATTATATTAAGAACGTTTTGGTCTTTAATTTCACTTATTGTATCAATATCAACCGTGTATCTTCTTAAAATACCATGAAGTATCAAAGCGTAGGCCCCAATTACGGTAATTTCTATTGTGGTATTAATTTCCTTAAGCCTTGTGTCTAATTCTTGTAGAAGGAGGTTAAAATCACACATTAGTTATATTATATAACTAATTTTCTAAATTTCAACATAATATATAAAGCAATAAAAACAACTGGTTATAAAGAGAATAAAGAAGAAACTGTGTCCAGTATGGACACAAACAGGCGTTTCGCCCGAACAATAACTGGAGCCGATGCATGTGGGATTACCAGTAAAATCACCCAAGATTTTAGCGGCCAGAGGACCCCCCAGTTTTGCAGTCTTATGAAGTTGATAGTGAAAATATTTATGAATATTTCGAATAATTGATTATTTATTTTTTTCACGCTCGAAGCGTGTTCTGGGAGAAGTGTTTTTAAAACTTAAAATGTTAAGAGTTATATGGATTTTGTGGATTATTTTTCATTGAAAACATTATTTATTTCTCGGCGAAGCCGAATAATTGGTAAGATTTTTCTTAAAAAGCTCTTCTGAAATTATGTAAACTGAGAAGGGCTATATGTGTTTAAAATTCCTATGACCCTGATACAGATACTGTTATACCCCAATTGAGTAATAAAAAGGTGCATTTCTTTTAAAAACGACTTGTTTTGACTCCATTTATTTTTTAAAAGTGGATTTTTTTATCTCTTCTTTAGCGGGTTTTAATTTTTCAAAAATGCACATTTTTTAACCAAAAATAAGACATTTTTTGAAGTTAGAGCGAATTTTTTCGCTCAATTGGGGTTATAACCTATTCATTACCAAACATTGTTGTTCGCAATCAAATCGGTGACAGCTACGGCAACGATGAACGCATAATAAAATATCTGGGCACAATACTTCAAACTATGTTGAAATAATATCTAATCACTGACACTTTATTTAAAATTTTTGCTCCAAATGGAATCAAACAAATAAATTGGAATTTGTTTAATTCTTGATGAAAGATCAGTTTTAGAATCAGTTGAAAGCAAAAATCCATAGGGACTATTTGGTTTTTCATCTAAAAAAAGTGCAAGACTTTTACCTATACGTGAAGTACCACATTTTACTTCAATTGGTATTACCTCAATTGAGCGAAAAAATCAGGCCGCCTTGCCTAAGTTAGTCTGAACTTTG